>JAQYWP010000277.1 GCA_029379285.1 Rhizonema sp. PD38 | reverse complement strand
AAACGCTATCAGAGTACTATGGTATCAACATATCCTCCTGACACCAGTTTCCTTGACTATTTTGTCATGCCAAATGAAACTGAGCAATCGTATAGCTCGGACCTGCTGACAATGCTGCTCAGTGGAAAAGTTTTTATAGTCAACAGTCGTAGGCGGAATGGGTTAATACTGTTTAAACACTATCATGCAGAGTTTGCTGGACCAGGCGCTGTAGTGGGTGGTGATTACGATAGTGATTGCCAAGGAGTTCTGGCTATAGGGAATCTGTCTTTGTTAACTCCCGAATCTCATAATGATCGCCAGAAAGCTTACTTAATTAGGCGACAGTGGATTCGGTTAATCAAACAAATTACAGAAAATCCAATACCCGGACAGCGCGTCCAAAAGATTTTGGATCAATTTGAACAATACTTTCCACAAGAAACAGTAGCTCAGTTGCCAAATGTGGCCTTTGCGCTTTTAGTAGGTGTGTTGCCACAAACGGTTGCAATGGTACGCCGTTTAGGCAGTGAGGCAGAAGGTTTGCTTGATTAGTGATGTCATTGCTCTGATTGAAGATTTTTTAAAGCAGCTTGCAATCGATTCAGCGTGCGGACGTTTTCCTCTGTAGTGCCCACAGTAATTCGCAATCCTCCGCTAGTTTCCCGTACAAGAGTTCCATAGTGCTTGAGTGTTTGATGAAGATTTTTTAAAGTCGCGTCTGTTTGGTGAGAGATATTTGGTTTGAGACGTAGGAAAATAAAGTTAGACGCGCTTTCCGTAACTTGTAATGCTGGGTTTTGAGATAAGGCGTTGAAGAGTTTAGCTCGTTCGGCAAGTGTTTGAGGAATTGTTTCTAGTAAGAGTTTGTGGTTTTGCATAGCTACTATTGCAGCGGCTATGGAAAAGCTGGGGAGATTATACGGTAAGCGAACTTTTTCTAAGATGGCAGTTAACTCAGGATGGGCAACACAATAGCCAACTCGATGAGCCGCAAGGCGAAAAGCTTTAGAAAATGTGCGTAAGACAGCCCAATTAGGATGTTGTGATAATTCACCAACTATGGTGTTATGACTGAATTCAAAGTATGCTTCATCAATGACGACTAAAATATGCTCGCTCAAATTCCTTATCCATGCCAACTCTTGAGCTGTTAAAGGATTGCCAGTGGGAGAATTGGGATGAACGACGAAAACTACTCGAATAGGCGGATTTTGAGTTTGTTCTATTGCTGATTGTGCCGCTTGTAAGTCAATTTCAAAATTTTCTTCGTTTCTACCCACCGCCACTACGGGAATGCCAAGAGTTTGCGCCAATATCCCATACATAGAAAAAGTGGGTTCAGCCACCAGAACAGAGCCTTCTCCACCCAAGCAACTGGCAATTAATAATGAGCGGATGAGTTCATCTGAACCATTCCCAACGGAAATATGAGCCGCAGTGAAAAGAGATGATGAAAGGGCGGCTGATTGATTGATGTAAAGAGCGATCGCACTTTTCAGTGTTTCATGTCCACCGTCAGGATAACGATTTGTCTCAATCAACTGCTGGTAAGTCCAAGCCAACTTTTCTTTTAACTGAGGTGGTAAATCGTCAGGACTTTCATTCGCATTCAAGCGATCTTGGGGTGATGACTCAATTGGTTGGGTCGTATCGTTGTTGGGATGAGGATTGTAAGCCGTGAACTGGGCTAAGTCCGAGCGGATAAATGGTAGCATACTGGTTTTTGGTCATTGGTCTTTAGTCATGATTGTAAAGAACTTATGACTAATGACAAAAGACATTCTTTAGAAGAACGTTCATTATACAATTTCACTGTATCTTACAGAAGTGTTGGATTGCCTGCCAAATTTCTGCCATGACATTTCCCAAACTATGATCGCTGTCCAGTTCCACTAGTTCCACCCAAGGACGCGATTTGGCGAATTCCCGACTGGCTGTAATGGGAATTACTTCATCGTATTGTCCGTGTAAAATCAAGGTAGGTACAGGGCGTTGCAGCACATGCTCTTGATATTGAATTGCGTCTGTGATGAAATCGTAACTCAAGGGAAGAGATTGTCCAAAGCCGTAGTGGTAAACCATCAGATATTTTTCCTGACACCAACGAGCAAGCTGTTCATCTCCTAGTTGGGGTAACCAATGAGATAAAAACCCGAAAGCAGGCGCAAGCAAGACAAGGTGTTGCACCTGTTGGTATTTTTGTCCTAGATGAGCAGCTGTCAAACCACCCAAACTTGAGCCAATCAACCGGAGATGCTTGAAATCAGATTGATGAGGTGGGGAAGGTAAGCTCTGTTCCCCATGTACTGAAATCATTGACACAACCTGATTAAGCTGACGAGTTATAGTTAGGTGAGAAAAATCACCTGCATTGAGATCGGGAATTTTTAGGTCGAGCTGATTTTCGGCGAAGCGATCACCTAAATACCGGGCTTTAGCAGAATTAGGACTTGATGCAAAACCGTGAAGGTAAATGAACTCGGCAGTCATGAAGTTTTACTTGTATTGATTGTCCTTAGTCATTCGTCCTAAGTGAAAAGCAAACGACAAATGACTAAGGACGAAGAACCTACTCATCAGCGCATCGTGACAAATTCTTCGGCTGCTGTGGGATGGATTCCTACAGTGGCATCAAAATCTTTTTTCGTTGCGCCCATCTTCACAGCGATCGCGACTCCTTGAATAATTTCGGCTGCACCTTCTCCAACCATGTGAGCGCCTAGGATTTTATCAGTGTGACTTTCCACCACCAACTTCATGATTGTCCTTTCTGAGCCACCTGTTAAACTGTGAAACAAGGGGCGGAAGCGAGAGCGATAAATTTTCACTGCGTCTTCTCCCAACTGAGAAAGTGCCTCAGCTTCAGTCAAACCGACTGTAGCAGCTTCAGGTGTGGCAAATACGGCTGTGGCGACAGTATCGTGACTAAATATCCGACGGTTATTGCCAAATTCACTATCTGCAAAAGCACGCCCTTCAGCTATTGCCACCGGAGTTAAATTCATTCTGTCAGTGACATCACCGACAGCGAAGATATTTTGCTGAGAAGTTTGACTATATTCGTTAACAGCGATCGCATTCATATTGCTGTATCCATGCCCTTCGACGGAACTGGGCACAACATCCACTCCTACGTTGTCCAAACCCAGTGCTTCTACATTGGGAACTCGACCTGTTGCCACTAAAAAGCTATCGGCAATTACGGCTTCTTCACGTTCTCCAGATAACGTTAACTTTAATCCTGAAGGTGTCCGCTCAACTGCTGTCACCAGTTGATCTCGAATCAAACGAATGCCGTGGGCTTCCATTCCCTCTTGAATTCCGGTGCGGATCTCTTCATCAAACCCTTTCAAAATCAGGTCTTTACGAAGAATTTGTGTTACCTCACATCCCAAACCACGCATTATACAAGCAAATTCTGTACCAATATAACCAGAACCAATAATAGCAATATGCTTCGGCTGTTCTTTCAGGTGAAACATTTCATTGGAAGTAATGCTATATTCTATACCTGGAATGTCTGGTTTAATCGGACGACCCCCAACAGCAATCAAAATTTTATCTGCTGTCACTTTACGTCCGTCAACTTCTACAGTGTGCTGGTCTACCAGTGTGGCACGACTTTGAATAAGTGTCACTCCTGCTCTTTCCAGAAAGTTAATGTGTAATTGTGACAGACGCCGGACTTCTTTATCTATAGAAGTCATTAAATATTCCCAATCTAATTCCGCTTTGCTTACCTTCCAACCGTAGCCAGCAGCATCGCGAAACAATGCGGGAAAGTGAGAACTGTAAACCATAAGTTTTTTTGGAATACAGCCCCGAATCACACAGGTTCCGCCGACTAAATCATTTTCAGCTATAGCTACTCTTGCCCCATAACTAGCAGCGCGTTTGGAAGCCGCCAAACCCCCAGAACCAGCACCAATTACAAACAGATCGTAATCATAAGTCATAAATTCAGGTGTCCCATTCAGAAAAATTGACAAAATTTGATACCAATTTACCAATGAAAAAACCAGAAATCGCCTTCTTTAGCTCATCCCTTATTTGAAAGTTCTGGAATTTTCCGTCATGTGTTATGGCAGAGAAACGATTATTATACTGTCCTTAGAAGAAATTGGCTTTCCCTCCGACTTTTTGGTAAATTGGTATCTTTTGGCAAGGGCATTCAAGTAAGACTACGATTCAATCGCGAGACAGAATTCAGAAGTTAGAATGACCACAGGTAGTATAGAGGAACGAGGGTTTTGAACCATGATTCATCTAGTAAATGGCAAAGAATTCTCTGTGCCTCCTGACTCCTTGTTATAAGGACTTAGATAGGAACTGCTCGCCTGTCGTCGGATGAATACCTAATGATTCATCCAAATCTTGCTTGGTAATACCCTTGCGAATAGCAACAGCGAGACTTTGAATAATATCTGCGGCGTTCTCACCCACCATGTGAGCGCCTAAAACGCTGTCAGATTTTTCTTCAACCACTACCTTGATCGTAGCTTGTTCATCCTCTTTAGTAAGTTGATACAACAAAGGTTGAAAGCTTTTGTGGTAGCATTTGACAGATAAGCCAAATTTTTCTCGTGCTTCTTCCTCGCTCATCCCCACACTTGCTGCTTCTGGACGGGCAAAAACGGCAGAAGGCACATAATCATAATTCTGTTTTTGCGGCTTTTTGCCAAAAACTGTGTTGACAAAAGCATTAGCTTCTGCAATGGCAACTGGTGTCAATTGCACGCGATTAGTACAATCACCCACGGCAAAAATGTTTTCCTGAGTAGTGCGGCTATATTCATCTACTTTGATTGCGCCTTTTTCGCCCAGTTCAATAAACGCGTTTTCCAAACCAAGATTTTCGGTATTTGGGGCACGACCTGTAGCAACTAAGATAGTGTCTGCGGGAATTATTGTTTGAGAGTCATCATCAAGGGTTAACACCAAAATCTCTTCAGAGTATTTGATTTCTTTAACGGTGCTGTTGTTGAACAAGCGGACTCCACGTTTGCTCAAACCTTCTTGAACGCCACTACGGATGTCGTTATCAAACCCTGATAAGATCATCTCATCTCTATCGATGAGCGTCACCTCGCAACCGAAAGCGTTCATCATGCTGGAAAATTCTACACCTATATAACCTCCTCCAATAATTGCCAACCGTTTAGGCAAATAGGGTAGGTTAAACATCTCACGGGAGGAAATAGTGAAATCTATTCCGGGGATATCTGGTTTTATCGGGTATCCGCCCACAGCAATCAAGATTTTATCAGATGTCAGCTTGCGTCCATTAATTTCAATGGTGTGAGCATCAACGAAAGTCGCGTGACTCTGAAGTAATTCAATTCCAGCTTTTTGAAACTCTTCTAGATAGGATTTCTGAATGCTTTCGATCTGCTGATGTACGGACTTGATAAAGAGTGTCCAGTCAAAATGCCTTTGGCAGTCGTCACTCCACCCATAGCTATTCGCTATTTTATTTTCTAAGGCGAAGTCAGCAGCGTAGACAATAAGTTTTTTGGGAACGCAGCCACGATTTACACAAGTACCACCCAAGGCTTCTTGTTCGGCAACAGCGACTCGCGCACCGTAGCTAGCTGCTGCTTTAGCTGCTGCTAGCCCTCCAGAACCAGCACCAATGACAAACAGATCGTAATCAAACGTCATGACTTTTAGGGAGAATGAAGAGCAAGGAATGTATTTTTTCTTCTATCTTCACTTTTATGACTGTGATCGTCATCTATCTTCCTCTGGAGTTTTTTTTACTGACGGCAGAGATTAATCCCCATAGCTAGATACTGAATCATAAAGTTTATGCAGTTTTACTTTTTGCCATCGCACAATCTCCTTTTTTCCTAGAGCGAATATGAGTAGACTTCTACTGAATTTGTCAATAAGCAATAGTGCTTATGATTTTTTGGGAAATTCGGCAGCAGCGAGAATCTTGTTATTAAATAATTAAATATTAAATATTTTTCCTAATAGCACCCAGACAATGGCTTTATCAAACTACCCATTCATAGACTTTTCGCATTCAATCGTACCTGCGCTTTGCAGCAAGCCAGCAACGTGACACGGAGCAGATCGGTTCGTTTCTTGCAACCTTCAACCGCTTCAATGACAACCCTTTTCTAAACTATGCTATTCCCACCAACGGTGCTACGCCATCGCTAAGTGAAGTGGATGCATTGATCAATGCCTATCAGAAACGCAGACGCAAACCACGGTTGGAGTACGTTGCAAAACTAGCACCAGCTGTCGAGGAGGTACTGACATCGGCTGGCTTCAGTGTTGAAGGACGGTTACCACTGATGATTTGTGTTCCGGGTTCAGAGCAACTCCTTCCAATCCCTTTGGGAATAGAACTTTCAGATGCGGAGATACTGGCGACTGTTATGGTACAAAACGAGGCTTACGGAGCATCTCCACTAAGTCTCGAAGACGCTCAACGTCTAAGAAATAGCATAGTGGCAGGCGCGATCGCGGTACTTGCTTGTGTCGCGGCAACAGGGGAACCCGTGGGTGCTGGAGTCTGTTCTGTGCCAGAAAACCAGATGACAGAGATCGCAGGCATCGGTGTGCGTATCGCTTTCCGACGACAAGGTATTGCAGGAGCCTTGACAACTCGGCTAGTGCAAGAAGCTTTTGGTGCTGGTGTGACAACGACTTTTCTCATGGCGGCGCATGAAGCAGAACGGCGGATCTACACCCGCGCTGGCTTCACCCCAATTGGCAAAATTTTGCACATCTCGCTCCCCCTCAAGCTTTAAGGGAGATAGGTAAGCTGAGGACTTGTAGAAATTGATTAAGAATTGGAAACAGGTTTTGAGGAATCACAGTCGGGGATCTTATTTTTCACGCAAAATGCTACCTAACAGCAAAATCTGTAAACTGACGCATATAGGGAGTGTGAAACCCCAGTACAATATCTTGCTTTGACACCCCCATCTCCATTAATTCAGCAGCAATGTTATCTTCTGTACCATTCCACTGAATCCAAATCTTACCATTCTTAATATCCAGATGCATTACAGGTCCATAAACCCGTCGTCCTTTAGCCCAGCCAACATATATCAGCTGATAATGGTCGTTTACTGTATCAAAAATGGTTTGCATTTCCAATTCATCATCCTGGTTGCAGGATGTTCGACGCTTGGCATAGTCAGTCAATACATGCTGAATATATTCCCGATATTCTTCTAGTTTTGCCATTGCACAATCTCCTCCTTTACTGGATCGAATATGAGTAGACTGATTTGACTGCGTTGAATGACTGAATGAATAAATGGTGTGGTGAAGAACTCTTCATAGATGACTACTGGTACTGCTAAATATAAAACACGCTGTGGCTCATAATCTGCTAATGCATAACGATAATTGATAAACTGTCCTAACGCTGTGTGAAATTCTGATATAGTGGAAGGACTCAGAAAACTTTTCACCTCAACTGCAATTTTTTGTCCCTCTCTATCTGCCACAATTAGTTTTTCTGCAGCAAGGTCAATAAAGACATTGGTAATGCGGTCTACAGCAATTCGTAGGGGGTCATCAGTAATTACCCATCCATCTTTTTTAAGCGAAGTTTTTACTACATCATGAAATTTGTCCTTAGCTGACATATCCTGCTTTCTCAAGCTTATAGTAAGTATTGTAGCAATAGCGTGAAGACGTAGCAGCAAACACCTATACTTCTCACTTGGCTCTTCTGTACTATTTGTTGTTGATGTGTGACAGTTGAGGATGCTCAATGTGGGTTTCGGTGGCAGCAGACGGACTCAACCCTCACCCAACTTACTGAATGTTTGTTAACCTTAAAGTCAAGAGAATACACATCTGATCGATAACTCTTTTAGGTAAATCCTCATGTCTACCAACTCTCCTCCTCTAATCGAAACAGTAACCCCGGAGCGCTGGGTGGGGTGGAGCATGGAATTTATTGAGGCGGGTTATACAGGTTTATTGGTCAAAAATGGTCGGATGGTGCGGAAATGGCAACCAGGGCGTCATTTCAGTTTTGCCCTACCCTTGTTAGAACAATGCCAACTGATTTTGGTAGATACCAAGATTCGCAACCTAGAAATTGTCTCTCATGGGGATTTTCTATCCCAAGACCAGTATTTGATTAATGTCTCCCTGAATGTAATGTATCAGGTGGTGGACGCTAAACGAGTGGCTTTGGAATTATCTGACCCGATTTCTGCTCTAGTAAGTGCGGTTAAAGATACATTGGGAGAAGTCATTGGTCGGCTGCGTGTAGAGCAGTTGACGACTCAAGGAAGAGGGCAAATTCGGCAACACATCCTGAATAATACCGACGTTTCCTATTCTTTAGGCTTTGCTCTAGAAGATGTCAGGGTAAATGACATTAGTTTTCCTCAAAATCGTGGTATCATCCGCCAGGTGGAAGGCATGAGCGCAAGACAAGAAGCAGAACATCAAGCAGCGCTCAAAGTCCAAATTGCTCAGGCCGGTCGCCCAGAGAGAGAATCACCACCAGTGCAGCAGGTTAATATTATCTCTGGAGGCAATCCTAACTCCAGCGAGCCTGCTATTGGCGCAGCTCTAGAAGCCACTAGTGTTGCCATTGAAGGAAAATCATCCCCTCAAGCCAGTCTACCAACTCGCGATGCTGTAGTGCTGGCTCCCACAGTATTTGACCCAGATTCTGGAACAACTGTGATCGCACGGTTGATCAAGGATTCAGGTGTGATCGCTATTTTGTCAACAAGGGCATTCACTATTGGACGCGAACCCAGCAATACCCTAATCCTGGACGATGCTCTAAGTTCGCGCTACCATGCCCGAATCGAGCAAGTTACTGACCCTCAAGAAACACGCTACTTGCTTATGGATCTCGGTAGTTCCAACGGTACCTTTGTTAATGGACAACGCCTTATCCCCAACCAACCTTTATTGCTTAATTCAGGAGATGTTATTAGGATTGGTCGTCAGACATGGACTTTTGAAATTTGAGTAAGTAGAGGTTGGTATTACTTAGAGTTTGTCGTTGCAAAGAAAAGCCCCAACAGTTCACAGGATTTTCTTTGCATCTGTGAAAAATTGGTAATGTAGTCGGTGGATTTTTCAATCATTGAAATGCATAGTGTTTTCATCCACACTTGCCATGTGGTCGATTACCAAATAAGGAAGTAACGAAGAAGGAAGGCGGATAACGATTGAGTTAACCGGATGGAGATAATACCGTTTCACTTTAAAGTTGATACATTTAGGCTTGCAGGGGAAGCAGGGGGAGTGAATTGTATCAGAATTTTCGTGAAATGGTATCACA
>JAQYWP010000276.1 GCA_029379285.1 Rhizonema sp. PD38 | reverse complement strand
CACTGCACTTCTTACTCGCCGCATGGCCAGTAGTGGGCATCTGGTTCACCTCTTTGGGTGTATCGACGATGGCATTCAACCTCAATGGTTTCAACTTTAACTCCAGTGTGATTGACTCACAAGGTCGCGTCATTAGCACTTGGGCAGACATCATCAACCGCGCCAACTTAGGTATGGAAGTGATGCACGAGCGTAACGCTCACAA
Organism: Rhizonema sp. PD38; assembly: GCA_029379285.1. Classification (GTDB taxonomy): domain Bacteria; phylum Cyanobacteriota; class Cyanobacteriia; order Cyanobacteriales; family Nostocaceae; genus Rhizonema. The sequence continues at coordinate 9,090 of JAQYWP010000276.1, read as the reverse complement.
CTTCCCTCTAGACTTGGCTGCTGGTGAATCTGCACCTGTCGCACTTGCTGCACCTGCAATCCACGGTTAATCATCATTTAGAGAGATGGTCGTACGGATCATCTCTCGATTATAAAAGCGTCTTCCATCAATGGAGGGCGCTTTAAACATATATTTAGAGGAACGAGGAACCAGTGAAATCCATATCAAAAAGGATGCTTGAACGCTTCGGCGACGAAGCGACAGTGAAGGGATGGAGGTTCAAACAGACAGTTTTAAACATACTTTTAGCAGGGATGCGATCGCATCCGCTTTTATTTCAGACACAATAGTCCGTCCCGTTTATTATCGGATAATTGAACGTCGTGGCAAGATTTGGGCTTTTAACCCACATTCCGCACTTCAAAAAGTAGCATAAACTAACTACATTCACGCTCAATTAAAAAGTATTGTTTTTAACAATCAAGTCCCAATAAAAAATAAATTAGACACACCGTAAATTCAGCTTTTTTTATCGTGTAGAAAAAGCTATTTAAACAAAAATATTAAATTTTAATTTTTTTATCAGTCATGAAAACATCAGTAGATTTAATAGGGAACTGTAGATTTTAAAACTCAGATAATAAATAATATTTTTGACAAGCAGTCGGTAGGAATTGTAAGATGTAACAACGTGAATCTGTTAAGTTAAGAATTTGTTTAAACCCTTGTAGAATCAGAAGATGAATTCCTTGAAAACATTGGAATATCCAGCGTAAAGTAGGGGATTCTGTGGGTTTATTCAGTTGATTTTTAACTGTGGCTTTTTGGCGATTCAATGAGATTCTTAATTGTCGAGGTCCCAAATTATAAACCAAAAGACACAATGCCATTAGCATCATCATTGTCTCTATCCTTTCGGGATTCTTTACAAAGAGACTATCCGCAAAAAATAACGGGTCTTTGATAAATCTAAACCCTCTTTCTGTTGATTGCTGCTCCTTATATATTCTCAGGATTTCTCTTGGTTCTAACTTGGTCGTATCTAAAATATTGGTTGCTAGAATAAATCTGCCACAAGAGTTTTGTTGTTGTGTGATTAACTCTCTTATTTCTATTAATTTACCTCTAACTCGATAGACTGCTTTTTTTCCTTTATTTAACGTCTCGGTAATTTCTATGTCCGATATTTTATGATATTTTAATTTAGCTGCTATTTCTTGAATTTTTAACTCGGCTAAAGATTGCTGTTCCAATTCTTCCTGTTCTAATCTAGTTATTTGTTTGCTAGTTTTTAGCAACTCTTCTTGGATTTTTTGGTTGAGTTTCTTTAACTCTGCTTCTTTCCTCTCTAAACTTTCTACTAATAACCATCTTTGTTCTATTCCCCCATAAGATACTTTTTCTTCTTGATAGCTATATCCTTTGATTTCACTGGCTTTCAGTTCTTCACTTGTAAATGCTTTTATGAAGTTTTTAGCTTTTTTAATGGATAAAGGTACTCGACTTATCCACTTCATATTTGACATTAACTTTAAATTATTTTCGCTGTATAATGCACTATCAGCCACCATGATACTTTCAAAATCTATTTGTTTGGAATACTCTACTAGAATGTGAGCGAATATTGCTTTATCTGATTCATTTCCTGATGCTCCTCTAAAAAATAACGGTATATCTCCCTTCGGGTTCGCAGTCGCCTACGGAGGGAAACCCTCCTGCAGCGCTGTCTCACCATCACTACTCACTATTAAATCTAATATACATTGTTTTAGATCGGGACGATGGTGAGCCAGCGCGGTCTTGGGGGTTTCCCCCATGAGCGACTGGCGTTAGCGCAGCGTTAGCGAGGCACGAGCGTCACCCGAAGGGTCACGAGAATACCCATGTGTGATTATAATTGGATTTTCTCGACTCCTTCCTACCTCTTTCTCTTGATTATCTAGGCAATGACTATATTCTCCATGTAAATGTAATGAGGTAGAATCTAAATGAGAATATTTAGTTTCTATTCCATATTTCTTTACCACTTCTAAGGCAATTATTAGGAATAATTCAGTTAATCCATATTTGTAGAGTTTATCCATGACTCTACCTATTTTATCATCATTTAAATCTGATGCTTTTATCCCTACCCCTAACAAATGTTCTATAGCTTTATCTTCAAAGAACTGAGAAAATAAATATAACGGTCTTGATACAAACCCAAGTCCATTGAGAATAATTGCTTTAACTACTTCTCCTGTATTCACTTTCTCCCTAACATCTCTTGAGAATATCTCATTAATTTTTTCTACTATTCCTGCCTCATCTATTATTCCTGCTATTATTCCCAAGTGATTTAAATTTTTACTCTCTAACTGTGTTTTTTGGTCATTCATATTTTCTAGCATTCTTATTTAAGACAGACTCATTCTCTCATCTTGCCTCATAATTTTCTTGTCAATACCTTACCAATTTCAAGTTACTGGCATTTTTTAATACCCTCTATACTTAGGCTAAAAATTAAGTATTTATCGGGAATTTCTAATGCTATTTTTTACACTCGTGTTTGTGTTACAAACTGAAGTGCGGAATGTGGGTTTTAATTGTGGGATTTCTGGAAAAGTTGTGCGTAGCTTCTCATTTAATCTTCAAACTACTATCCCAATCCCAGATGAGATAGATGCAGGTTAGGAACCCTGAGAACTGGCTGTTCCTGTAAGGGGCACAAATTCATATGTCTCTAGTTGTCCGGATTTTGGAAAACCGATACCTGCTCCTGATATGCTGGTGGTCAAAATAGCTTCAGTCTTAACAGGATTTTTCTCACCTACTACAACCTTTGGCAATAGCACACTTAATCGAGTCTCAGTTGTTACTGCACCAAGAATTTCCCGACCAAGAACTACCGTAATCAGTGTGCCAATTTCTGTGTTCTGTTGGATAATTTCTTTACCACTGAATTTACGCGCTGGGTTTGCGAGTTTTCCTTGGTAAGTAAGCACTGGTTCATGAACTGTCGAGTAACTGATGGTTGTTCCTTCGCCACTGAGTGAAAACTCAATCGCTACGTTTACAGGAATGTTATCTACTGTCATTTTTCTTTGCTCCTTTGAGAGCTATTAACGATTAATATGTAATAGTTGACATTTGTTCAGACTTATGCAGGTTAAAAGCTGAAACTCTTTCTTTCAGTGTTGTGACAATTTCCTTTAGCGCACTATTCACCATTCAAAACCGTCTCTACATCAGGCATTGGATTTACGTCAGCAAACTCGCGAAGTCTGTCGGATGGAATCTTCCATCCGACGAGCCGAAGCGCGAAGCTCTGGGGAAGGAAGCTTCCTCCCCCAAGACTTCGCGCACTATGTGTCCCTGCAGACTTTACGGATTCATGCGTCTCCGGTGATGCCAGAAAAATGCTCAGCTAGAAAATCTACGAAAGTTCTTATTTTTGGTGATAGGTATTGCCGACTCGTATAAACAGCATAAAGGGATGGGGTTAACAAGGTGTAGTCCAGCTTCACCACATCCAATCGATGGCTGATAAGATCATCTTCAATCAACCACTCTGGTAAAACCGCCAACCCCATGCTGGCTAAAGTCGCTTGATACAACATAATTGTGTTGTTGGAGCGGATCGAGACTGCTAGTTTAACTGTCTCCCGCCCGTTGGGACCATCAAAGAACATCTCATCAGCAAACTGTGAGTAGTGATAGCTGATGGCTGCATGCTTCGACAGTTCGTTAGGGGTTTTTGGGTGTCCATTTCTTCGCAAATAGTCTGGTGAGCCGACCAACATGAATTGAATGGGGCAAATGCGTCGCGTTTGCAGTGAAGAACGCGGCTCATCATGCGTGACACGTAACGCCAAGTCAAATCCCTCTTCCACTAAGTCCACTATCCGATCATTCAGATTTAGATCCAGCAAAACGTCTGGATAGCGAGAGCGGTATTCTGCCAAGGCTTTAGTGAACAACGGGTTGGCGAACCAAACTGGGGCGGTGATCTTGAGTATGCCACGCGCGGCGACAGCTGATCGCCTCACTGCTGCCTCCACCATTTCTAAGTTATCAAGCATTTCCCGGCATTGCTCGTAATAGATAATTCCTGCTTCGGTTAGGCTCAAGTGTCGGCTGCTTCGATTTAACAAACGTGCGCCAAGGTTTCGCTCCAAGTGCTTCACATGCTTGCTGATCATGGCTGTGGATAAATTGAGCCGCTCAGCGGCTGCCACGAAACTTCCCGATTCCACCACTTGACGCAATACTTTCATGCTCGTTAACGTGTCCATCGCCGTTCTAAAGTTTCCGAAGAGGAAACGTAGCATCAACAAAATAATACTTGTACAACGATGAGAAATGAATATGATGTAAAGAAAACAGCAGTATCAACTGGCTAGGCAAGGATATAGCTATGACTGAAGCATCAAAGAGTAGTGTTCTATATTTGTTGTTCTTCGCCTAATAATTTATGCATTAGACGTTTCATGAATTCTAAAAACAAATATAGAACACTATCAACTCATCGACCGCGCCCAAGAATTTAAATGTAGAGGAGAACTTCAATGTCTCAGAACAACGATCTTACGGTGATTGATCGCTTTACTATCTTCGAGCAGCTCAACTTGCATCAGCAGTGCATAGACAAGGGTTGGGGACGCGAGCAGGTCGATCTCTACAACCGCCTTTACTGGCCAGAGGCTAAATTCCACGTCAACGATCTGCGCACTTCGACCTTCGAGGGTCCTGACGGCATGAAGCAGATGTTCGACTACGCACACAGCGTCTTCCTGATGGACAAGTGGTTCCACTCTATGGGCACGTTTGAAATTTCCGGATCAGGTGACAGGGCCGAAGCGCACTGGCGATGGTTCGTGTACTGGAAGGCTGAACAAGTCGGAATTGTTTCGACTGGCACCTACGACGATATCTTTGAACGTCGCGATGGCGTCTGGAAGTGTCTGGAGCGTACCTCCAAGAGCGATCCCAACTGGCCAGTAGACTTGTTCCAGCCCTTCCTCGATCAGGCAGACATCACCTTCAAAGCGTCCTGATAGTCAGACTTTTGTAAGTTAAGTGGAGCTTCACGAAACCCAAAGCTTCCAACTATTCTCTTTGAACCTGAGTCCGCTCCCTGAACGGGCAGCCGCTGGCTTCGGCTCCTGACCTGCAAGTTTAGCTAAGCACAACATGGATGGCTATCACATCTGGCCGTATTTCAAACAGAATAAATTAGCCAGCAGATAAGGCTGCTATAGCAGCAGTTTTCAATTTAAAATTAGACACACGCAGCAAGTTGTTTAATTTCTCATTACACGGTATCAAACATGAACCACACACTCAAGAATAAACGCGCACTCATTACTGGAGGCAGTCGCGGTATCGGAGCCGCCATCGTTAAGCGTTTGGCAAGTGAAGGCGCTGATGTCGCCTTTACCTATACCAGCTCGCCTGAGCGAGCAAACGAAATCGCTCAAGCGGCGCAGACCCTAGGTGTTCAAGCTTTGGCTATCCAAGCCGACAGTACCGAAGCCAGTGCAGTGGTCGCCGCTGTTGAGCACACAGTGGACAAATTAGGCGGTATTGATATCCTCGTCAATAATGCAGGCGTGGCGGTCATGGCCCCTATCGACGATTTCACACTCGCGGACTTTGACCGAATTCTCGCCATTAATGTGCGTGCCGTGTTTGTGGCAACGCAAGCCGCAGTTAAGCATATGAAAGAAGGCGGACGCATCATCAACATAGGCAGCACCAACGCTGAGCGCGTGCCAATGGTCGGGGCCAGCGTTTACGCTATGAGCAAATCTGCGCTGCAAGGGCTTGTGCAAGGGCTGGCGCGTGACCTCGGTCCGCGCCGGATTACAATCAACAACGTGCAGCCCGGACCAATCACTACGGACATGAATCCCTCCGAGGGTGAGTTTGCTGAGATGCTCAAAAAACAGACTGCTTTATTCAGCTATGGAACCGTCGAGGATGTTGCGGGGATGGTTAGTTATCTGGCTGGTCCTGAGGCTGGTTACATCACTGGTGCAAGCCTGACGATTGACGGAGGGTTTAGCGCATAACTGCCTTGTTGCGGAAAATGTGCTACTTGCTGCCAAACCACTTTTCATAAAGTTGTTGATAAGTACCATTCTCCTGTATTGTCAACAAGGCTTTATTCACGGGTTTTCGATAAGGACTGTTTGTTGGGAAGACAATGCCGTAGTTCTCCTTACGGAAAATAGCGCCAATCACTTTCACCTTTCCTTTTCCTTCATGTGAGGCGTAGTAGAGGAGAACAGGTGCGTCAAAAACAACCGCATCTGCCTGTCCTTGTAAAAGTGACTCTGAAGCTTGATTCAGCTTATTGAACTCTACAACCTCAACGTTGTGTTGTTGATGCAGGTAATTTGCTGACGTACTACTCGTGACAGTAGCAACGCGCTTCCCGACTAAGTCATTCGGACCTTTGATATTTCCCTGTAACTGCTGTACTGTAAGCGATGTCGTTACTGTAGCTGTGAAGTATGCGACGAAGACAACAGCAGTAAACATCCAGACTACAGCTATTATCCGTCCTGCTACACTTTTAGGCATTTCGTCAGCTTGGGTAGCCAAAGTTTCGGCTGCCCACCAGTAAGCTTTGAAAATCCCAGGAAAGTATGATGGAGTTGGGATTATCCCTCCAGATCGGCGGCGCTCAAAATACCAGACAAGGTGGGCTGGCACAAGGATAATCACCAAAATAACACCAATAAGTTGCATCAGAGTAGGTGAAAAAATGACCGCCAGCAAATCAAACACCGATCTTATATCTCTAGGTTGCGATCGCACTAAAATCTGGAGTCCTGATTCAAACATAGGTTGGGAGAAATCAAAATCCTTATCCCGTTCGGCAGTGATAGATATATTGCCAATCCCTACGTCTGCCTTGCCTGACTTGATGGAAGAGAATAGATCTTGAGTCGTCGAATTCACAAGTAGCTGGGACTTAACATTCATCTCCTTAGAGATGCTGCGCCAAAGATCAATGCTAAATCCTGTCATCTGACCATTTTCCTCAATTACAAATGGTGTGGCTAATCCCGTAGCCACATGTAAAGGTTTCGTTGGGTTCTGTGCTGACACCGGATCTACCATCAGCGTCAGTACTAAAAATGTAACTCTTAACCACCGCGAAGAATCCCGTATGAAGGACTTTTTATTTTGGTTACTACTGTTATTCCCACACTTCCTAACTATCAGATTTAAAAAAAACATTCTAAAAAGCGTTTGTGCAAGCATTGATGTTTCTTTACACTACAACTGACCCGCCCTCCCTTGCAAGGCAGCTATTGACTGGTCGGAGAACGCTTTGAATTCAATGGCATCGTGACTGCAGAAGAGACGCACACCACTACTGCGATTGAGCGATAATGCGTGCAGTCGATCTTGATTGTGGAGCCTCGCCTTGCGATCCACTTCCATCATCCATTGGTAGAAACGCAGACCCGGTGTGCAGCGTCGTTCGGGAGATCCCATCTCGTGCCGATAAAAGTAGGCGTCGCCTGCATGTAGGAGCCAACCCTCCGGAGTCTCGATGGCCACGCCAGCATGACCTCGCGTGTGACCTGCGAGCGGGATGAGAAGAATTTCTTGAGGCAGTCCATCAAGATCGCGCACTGCCTCGAAGCCGAACCAAGGTTCGCCCCCTGCTGAATAGTACCTCCAGTGTTTGACTTCGTCCCACTGACCTGGACGATAACGCTCGTGAGCAATGAAGCCACGCCGATCATGCACGGCATCAGCTTCAGTCTGCATCACATGCACGGTGGCATCGGGGAAATCCTCTAAGCCGCCGGCATGATCGAAATCGAGGTGGGTAAGCACGATGTGGCGCACGTCGCTTGCAGAAAAGCCGAGCCGCTCCACCTGATCGAGGGCTGTGTATTTTCGATCTAACTGGATACGATTGAGATTCATGAAGAACGGACTGAGTCGCGATAATGGTGCTTTGACATCACGCTGACCAAACCCAGTATCAATTAGAACGAGCCCCTGCTCTGTCTCGACGAGTAGACAGTGGCAGACAAGGCATGCTGTTAGACCGCGACTGAAGCCATCAAACAGCGGTCCACCAATGGGGCACATACAGCCGCAATTGAGATGATGAATACGCATAGATAGTTCCTAGCATTACACTGAATTCTAACAGTCTTTCTACGGCAGCTAGGTAACAATTGTTTGTGTTCAAGATTACACTCAGTTGCCCTGTAACATTAGGATTAGTAAACTGCATTGGCTCAGGTACTACACCTCCACCAAAGGAAGGAATCTTAGATAATTTGGTGTATATAGGTGAAGCAGTGGTAAAAATACCCGTTGAAAATTTATCCGCGAGATTAAGTACAATTGTAAAAGTTCATAGTTAAGCTGGCGAGCAAACGGCAACGCCTGAAGGCGAACGTGTTAAACACAACTACTAACCCTAAATAATTACTTATTTAAGTTAATTTAATAATAAGTTATGGATGTCTCAACAAATTACTGAAAGTGATTTCATTATGCCTCAACAAAAAGACAATCCAAAGCTAGGAGCAACTCATTTTTTAGTCTGTGGATTGGGAAGTTTAGGTCAATACTGTGTTGCAAAACTTAAAGAGTTCGGCGTCACAGTCAGTGCTATTGACATCACCCCACCAAAGATTTGGGAGATCGCTCATGTGCCAGATTTACTACAAGAACTGATATTTGGTGACTGTCGGCAGCCTGAGGTTTTGACAAAAGCGGGAATTCAACAATGTCAAGCTGTTCTTTTAGTTACCAGTGATGAGCAAGTCAATATAAACACTGCTTTTGCAGTCAGAATCATAAATCCCCAAGTTCGCTTGGTTGTTCGTTCGGCAAAGCAGAATCTTAATGAACTTCTGGAGCGAAGGTTAGGTAATTTCGCAGCTTTTGATGTCAATCAACTTCCGGCTCCGGCGTTTGCTATTGCAGCTTTAGGGAATGAAATCCAAGGATTGATCCATCTAGATGAACACTTGCTGCGGGTTGTTAAGCAATCCATCGCCGCAAATCACCGTTGGTGTAATTGCCGCCTTGTCCATGAATTGAATACAGAACTTACGCATTGACAGAAAGACTAGAATGTGGAATCGAACCACATTTCTGTGCTAG
>JAQYWP010000275.1 GCA_029379285.1 Rhizonema sp. PD38 | reverse complement strand
CATTTGTTGCGTACTAATTCCGACTTCTGCACCAAAACCGTAGCGGAAGCCGTCAGCAAAGCGGGTTGAACAATTGTGATAAACTCCAGCTGCATTCACTAGCGCGCTGAAAGTTGAAGCGATTTCCATATCTTCAGTGACGATCGCATCGGTGTGTTTAGAACCGTAATCGTTAATATGGGCGATCGCATCTTCTACCGAATCCACAATTTTTACCGACAAAATCAAATCACTGTATTCTGTCTCCCAGTCTTTTTCTGTTGCCACTACAACATCTGGCAAAATCTTGCGGGTGGGTTCGTCGCCTCTTAATTCCACATTAAGTTTTTGCAAAGCCTCAGCAACTTTTGGTAAAAATGTTGTGGCAATGTGGGAGTGAACTAATAAAGTTTCAATAGCATTGCAAGCAGCAGGATAATTTGTTTTCGCATCGATTGTAATTGCAATGGCTTTATCAATATCTGCGGCTTTATCTACATAAAGATGACAGATGCCATCCGCATGCCCCAAGACTGGAATTCGGGTATTTTCTTGCACAAAACGGACAAAAGAGTTAGAACCTCTAGGAATAATTAAATCTACATACTTATCTAAATTCAAAAGTTCTAGGGTTTCTTCTCTTGTTGTCAACAGTTGCACTACATCTGGGTTAACAGTAGTTTGAGATAATCCTAGTTTAATTGCTTTGACTATCGCCTCACAAGAACGAATCGCTTCCTTGCCAGCTTTAAGAATAACGCCATTACCTGATTTAATTGCGAGAGAGACAATTTGAATTGCCGCCTCAGGACGTGCTTCAAAAATTACGCCCAAAACTCCTAGTGGACATGTGATTCGCTTGAGGATTAAGCCTGTATCGAGTTCACGGTGAATTTGCACTGCACCGACTGGATCGCTTAGTTTACCGACATCACTGACTCCAGCGATCGCATCTCTTAGCTTATGTTCATCCAACTGCAAGCGCTTGTAAAGTGGTTTGGCAATTGCCACAGCAGCTTGACAATCAGCAACATTGGCTGACAATATTTCCTCTTTTGCCGATTCTAAAGCTTGGGCAATGGTCACAATTGCTTGGTTTTTTGCTTCAGTTGAAAGAACTGCCAGCTTGAGAGCGGCAAGTCTGGTTTTTTTAGCGATCGCGATTAGGGAAGAAAATTCATTTTGGGAAGCCGTCATTCGATTTTGGTGTTTCGTTTGAGAAGAGTGAATATTTTTTGATTGATTGGGCGTGGCGACGCAGACAATTAGCGTTGAATTATATGCTACCACTTGATACTTTTAGTTTGAACATTGCTGAACATGATTGCTCAACTCAAACACGACCTCATCAGCAGAAAACACTCTTGCGAGTCGAGATGCGATTAGATGAGGTGCCTATAGCATGTATGCGCTCATTTCTTCACATACCTTGTGCTGGATATGTTGATAAAAATTCTTTACAAATCTTTACATTGTAATTTACGTAATCGTAGTAATCAAGATTGGAGCTACTGAGTATTAATCAACCAAGTACTACCTCTTTAGAGGAAAGATCATAATGTCACTCCAATCAGGAATAGAAGCTGTTATGCAAGGACGTTATCAAGAGGCTGTTAAAATACTAGAACAGTTCTGTCGGAGTTGCGCCGATCAAAGTTGCTCAGAATATAATTCAGCACAAGTATGGTTGGTGAGAGCTTATCAAGGCACAGGAGATATCGGGAAAGCAATGACTCTGTGTGAAAAGTTAATGAAAAGCGAAAATTTACAAGCACGTCATTGGGCAGAACAAATGTGCCCAACCCTGCCTAATACCCTAGCACCGCACTCAAGTGGCATCCAAAAAAACAATCGTGCTGCAACTGCTAGTGTCAAGCTAGCAATGGGAGGTGTGGGGGTATTTTGGAAGAAGGTTCGCGATCTACTGAACCCAGCAAATTGATTGAAGGCGCTCGCGGCTTAGGGATTTACGACCACAAAGCGGCTGCTACTACAGGCACAGCCTACCCTTCGGGTTTCAGTGAGTGGAGTCGTCACTTTGGCTACGTTGACTTCGGATAACCTGTACAAGTTCCCGCACGGCATCATACTGATCGGAATAAGCAAGATAACGTAGCAGGAGTGAAGTGTCTAAATTTGGCAAGAAACGACTGCGGTTGACTTCTTCGTATTCGCCTGCTGAGTTCAAACAAAATATTCTGATTTGATCGGACTTCCAGAACCAGATTTCAGGTACTTTCTTAGGTTTATACAATTCTTTTCTGTTAATAGTTCCACTGGTAACTATAACTTCTATAATAATATCAGGAACTTCTCTTTCCGTCCCAATGCTGTAAGACTCATCCGGTGTCCCAGAAGCGTATCCAGGCTCTTCTAAAGTGAAGCCACCGCCACCGTAAAATAGGATACCCATTTCTCTGATGTAAGCTTCTAGCAAGTAGCCGAGGGTTGTTTTAACTTTTTCATGTTTTTCACCAATAGGGGACATAATTTCTAGCATTCCTAAGAAATAAGACAAGCGGACATTGCGGTTGTCTTTTAACTGTGTTTCTATAGCTTTGAATTCCTCCCAAGAAACATCAGGCACAGTCACCAGTTTCTCTTGTGTGGGATGGTCTAAAAGTGGGATACTCATAAGCTGGTAACTTAACTTGTTTGTTTAGGCAGAAGGGAGTTGGGGTTTTTATCGGGGGTATTGCAATACGCCCCTATTTCAAAATAGGCTTTTATCTGGATGTTATCCAAGGGACTTCCAAATAAAAAAATAATCAATCTGCAAGGGGGGAGCATTCTAGTAGGGGGCAGGGGAAATAGAAGAAGGAGGTCGAGTTTGAAAATTGGATAATTTATTTCTTGGAGTTCCCTAATCAAAATTTACTCCTTATGTTCCCCAACCTCCTCTGCAACTTCTGTGTGAGAATAGGCGAGTTGGGCTTTTGCCTGTTGCCAGAGAGTTTCTAACTGATCTACAGTGTAATCAGAAAGAGGGCGATCAGCAAGCTCCTCTATTTTTTGAAGGCGTTGGATAAATCTCTGATTTGTTCCTTGCAAAGCATCACTAGGATCGAGCTTATACCATCGGGCAAGTTGGAGAACAGAAAAAAGCACATCACCTAATTCAGCTTGTTGTCGTTCTGGTGTTTCATGGGCTAAAGCCTGCTTAAATTCCGTCAATTCTTCATTAAACTTTCCCCACACTTGGTCTATATTTTCCCACTCGAACCCGACGGCAGCAGCTTGTTGAGAAATCTTCATCGTTCCCATCAACGGGGGAAGCTGACGTTGATAGCGACTCAGTTTATGACTGAGTTTTTGAGTTTCTAAAGATCCCCCTTTTTCTGCTGCTTTAATTTGTTCCCAATTTTGCCGCACCTCATCAATGTTTTGTACCGACACATCTCCAAATACATGAGGATGACGGCGAATTAGCTTTTGTGAGATACTTTGGGCAACATCTAGAAGTGAAAATTGTTTGTCTTCGCTGGCAATTTGTGCTTGCAGAACAACTTGTAAGAGTAAATCGCCCAACTCAGAGGCGATCGCCTGATAATCTCCACTATTGATTGCATCTACCACTTCATAAGCTTCTTCTATGACATACGGTGTCAGAGTTTGGGGAGTTTGAGCCAAATCCCACGGACAACCGCCATCAGGCGATCGCAACTTTGCCACGATATCAATCAACTCTTGCACTGCTGCCAAGGTATCTTTCATAGTTAATAGTTAGCTGATAGTTGGTAATTGGGAATTGATAGTTGTTAAAAAGTAATACTAACGACTTTGCTCTCTGTGTCTCCTTAATTGCCATTCATGCGGTTCTTACTAGTTTTTGGTTTACCCCGCCGAGCGCGAGTCGTGACTTTACGCTTCTTCATTTTCGCACGCGGCAGAAAACCGCGAATTCCGAGCGTCAGGACACGCTTGTAAGTAGAACCGCTCCAATCGCTGACATAATGGCTCATAGCACCAAGTTCCAGCCCCAAGAATAAGGCAAGAAATTCCGTGCTGTAACGAGACGATTTCATCACAGTTGCACCGACAAACTGCCAACTTAACCCCACATTCCACAGCTTTTCCGCAACTTCTAAAACGACAATTGCCAAAACACTCATTATGCTACTCAGATAAAGCACTCGCAGCATTGTGCCGATAATTGGTCCGTGTGATAAGAAAGAGCGATGACGCAAGCTTTTTTGATAAGGAAGCCAAATGAAGCGCAAGAAACCCCAGCGTTGGAACTGGCGCGAGTAGATATCCAAGTCGGGACCAAACATGAGCCCCCCAAAGATAAACCCGCCTGCAACTAACAAAGTGAGATTGCCACTTCGAGTCTGAACGAAAGTGAGACCAGTAATGAATGGCAAAGCCCATAGAGTAATGCGATCGTGTGTCCGACCAGAGGGCATGATAGCAGTTTTAGTTTTTGGATTAAGTGAGCAGCAAAATTTTTCTTCAAAATACTAGCGCGTTCTGAGGATTTATGTGCTATTATCTTTAAAGTGCAAAAACAAACGGGTGGTTAGCTCAGTTGGTAGAGCGCCTGCCTTACAAGCAGGATGTCACTGGTTCGAGTCCAGTACTACCCATTAATTTAATTAAGGCTTGAGACTTTTTATATAGACAAGCTCTTCACCCAAACGCGGAAGGCTTTACGCAACGCCCTTCTGCCACGACTCATATTTTGCTGGATAAAACTGGGGATTTGTTGAACCGGAAAGCTAGGGAATGCCAAACTGCTAGAGGCAATTTTATACTGTCCTACTTGCAGATGATGGATTTGTATGATGCCTTGATCATAACGCCAAATTTCCGGCACACCTAGACGTGCATAAATTAGTTGTCTGTTTATTGACTTACTGGTGATATCAATTTCGAGTACTAAGTCTGGTGGTGGATCGCGATCAAGGTCGATATTAGGTAAGTAACTCCGAATCAAGCTTTCGCTCTGGATGTAAAAGCAGTTATCCGCTTCGACACCCGCTAATCGATCTTGTTTTTTCCAGGTAGTTGAACCCAGACATTCATAATCCTGATCTAATTCCTCTGCCAGATCTTTAATTAAGTCACTAATAATATCTTTAAAGTATTCATGTTCTGGCAGTGGCATAAGGATTTCTAACGTTCCTCGATCATAGGCTATTTTAGCTGCGCGATTATCGCCCATTTCAACCAGAATACCTTCAAACTCCTGCCAACTGACGTTATGGAGTAGGATTTTACCTTCTTGAGGAATTGTTAGAGACATTGAGTGTTTCCTAAAGAATTAGTTGCTAGGTTTAATTTCTATAGCTTTATTGTAAGGTAACGAACTTCTCGCTCCCCCATGCTGTAGCTATTGTTGTTAAGCAACATCTTGAAAACAATGAGTCTTTTTATACTGATGTTAACAGAAAACGTGCTGCTTCTCCCAATGCAGTTACGATCACACTTGAACACTGGATTGTTTCCATTTACTATTACTCCCCTGAATTTTATAGATAAGGAAGCCAATCAAAGACTGGAATTTTTCCGCTAAGGGCTGGATGAAAATATGGTGATGCTACGGCGTTGACTATGAGTAATGCGATCGCCACCTCTATGCAAAAACGCGATCAGTAGAGAGAAAAGAGCAACCAAACGCGCTACTCTGGCAGGAATTCAATTTTTACTTTACAAATTCTTACTAAGGATTAATGATATTCTTAACGAAAAGAACTAAAATAAACTAGCTTGAATTATTGTTGTAGCAGTAGAGCAGTACGATTAAAGCGATCGCAACCCAGTTAAAGTTATCCAGAAGACGCCACATAAAATTGCTGCACTGCGTAAGCTATCATATAAATATACTGTCGTTGGGCAGAATCCTCATGCTGCTCAAACTTTGCAAGTTGTAAAAACTGTTGCAAATGGTACTGAAAAATCTAGGCTTTTAGTCAAAATTGGCTAGAAGCGCAAAGATTTAATAAAAGGTTAAGCTGATAAGTTGTTGCGTCACTCATAATTAAGTAATTCCATCAAAAGTCTTATGAGCGAGTTGGATATATACTACAAAGTATTGGAATTGGATCGGGAAGCAACACTTGAGGAAGTGAACCAGGCTTACAAGGATTTGGCTTTTGTATGGCATCCCGATCGCATCCCAACAGACAATATCCGCTTACGAGAAAAAGCACAAAGAAAACTGCAAGAAATTAATGAAGCTAGAGAAAAATTGCGTTCTCTGAAAGCACAACATCAAACTACTCCCAAAGAATCGACAACCAAAACCGCTCAGAAAGCAACTCATGCACCAAAACAAAACCCTGATTTAAGTGGCAAAGACTTCAGTCGGGCTAATTTGACTAATAGAGATTTTTCTTGCAGAAATATGAGTTACGCTAACTTGAGCGGTGCTAATCTCAGCGATACTTTCATGCACAAAGTTAATCTCCGAGGCGCAAATTTATCGGATGCTAATTTGTTTAGGGCAAACCTTCTTTTAGCTGATTTGAGGGAAGCGAATTTACGATCTGCTAACTTGATAGGAGCCGATTTGAGTGGAGCCGACTTGCGAGGAGCAAATTTAACAGGAGCGCGGATGCGCTCTGGCGAACGCCTGCTTGTGAAACTGGTTGGAGCAAACTTGGCAGGGGCAATCATGCCTGACGGCACAATTTATGATTAAATGACAGAAAGTACTCAGTACTTCAGCAGTCAGTGGTCAGCTATGCAAAATGTATGCTGATAGCTATAACTATAGGTTGAATACTTGCTAGTTATGAATGATGAATTATAAAACTTTTCAATCATTACTCCTGTAGGGGTAGGTTTTGCTAAAAAACATACTTATTTAATATTGATAGGTAAAACCTACCCCTACTCCTAACGTCGTGCCTCCTAACTCATTATGAACGTTGCTATTATTGGTTGCGGTTATGTCGGTTATGCAGTTGCCCAATATTGGCAGCAAAAAAAATCTTTTATTGTCACTGCCACGACTACAACTCCTGAACGTGTTTCAACACTGCAAGCAGTGGCTCAACAAGTCGCAGTTGTAGAAGGACATGACGTAGATAACCTCAAATCAGTCTTGAAAAATCAAGACGTTGTGCTGTTAAGTGTGGGCGCAAAAAGTGCAGATTCTTATGCAGAAAGTTATCTGCAAACAGCCCAAAATTTAATTTCTGTCTTAAAGCAGGTTCCCACTGTACAACAACTGATATATACGGGAAGTTATTCGGTTTACGGTGATAGAAACGGGGAGTGGGTAGATGAAGAATCACCCGTTGCACCTGCCAACCCAAACGGACAAATTCTCAGTGATACCGAGCAAGTTTTACTGTCAAATAACAGTGAACATCTCCGTGTTTGTATCTTGCGCTTGGGAGGAATTTACGGTCCTGGACGAGAACTGGTGAAGATATTTGGTCGAGTGGCAGGAACAACTAGACCCGGCGACGGAAAGGATACAACAAATTGGATTCACCTTGATGATATTGTGGCGTCTATAGAGTTTGCCCGTCGTCATTGCTGGCACGGTATTTATAACTTAGTAGATGATGCACATCTGACAAGCAAAGAATTGCTTAATAATATTTGTGAAAAACACAGTTTACCAAAAGTGACATGGGATTCAACCCAAAAAAGTACTCGTCCATACAATACTAAAGTATCGAATCAAAAGATAAAACAAGCTGGATATCAATTGATTCATCCACAGATGATTTTTTAATCGCTTAGTCGGAATGGGTAGTTGGTAAGTAAGTCGGCATAAATAAATAAAAGTTTGTAGTAAGCGCTTTAGCGCTGAAGCGCTTACTACGAGCTAATTTTATAAACTTTACTTTTCTTTACGTAAAGTCTGCCGGGGGAAGCTTCCCCCGGCGAGCTTTACATAATGAGGTTTTTTATCGCCGACTTACTTAATTGGGGAATGGTAATTAGAAAAAAGGTAACTGTTCATTCCTATACCCCATTACCCATTCCCTATGCCTTATTACCCCACTCGGAGCTGTGCGTTCGCTTATTTTGAGATCCGAAGGGGAATTAAAGCCTTAATGTAAAAGCAAAAAGGGGACTTTTAAGTAAGCCTAAATTTTAAAGTAACATTTATGACCATTGTAGAACGCTCCCTAAGGGGATTATTTAAGTCGTAGGCATAGGATAAATCATACTTTGACCAAAGGCTCTATAGGACTAAAAATGCCTAAATCCATTGCAAAGTCTAAATTACAAGCTCTGTAAGGCTTAATTAAATCTGGCGGTCAAAAATGAGCGAACGTACAGTCGGAGGGGTCCCCAAATTCCCTATTACCCACTGCCTATGTTTTACACTTGGAATAAATACCGCTGCGCCTACGAAGTTCATAACCCAACTCATTCAACGGCTGAAGGCATTCCACTGCTGCTTATTCATCCGATAGGTGTTGGTTTATCACGGCAATTTTGGCAGCGATTTTGCCGTGAATGGTATCAACAAGGTCATCGCAATTCAATTTACAATCCCGATTTACTAGGATGTGGTGAGAGTGATATGCCTCATGTAGCTTACACTCCTGAGAATTGGGCAGATCAATTGCAGCAATTTTTGCAGACAGTTGTGCAAAAACCTGTGAAGGTGGTGGTTCAAGGCGCACTACTGCCTGTTGCCATCGAATTATTTCAAAAAGAACCAAAATTAATCTCCGGGCTTGTACTGGCTGGTCCTCCGGCTTGGGCTGTGATTACGAAAGAAACACCTCCAAAGCAGAGAAAATTGATCTGGAATGTTTTAGATTCTCCTTTTGGTAATGCTTTTTATCGCTATGCCCGACGTGAGAAGTTTTTGCGTGATTTCTCAACTCGTCAACTATTTGACACAGCTGCCGATGTTGATGCGGAATGGTTGAATACCTTGCGTGCAGGTGCAGAAAATATCGCCAGTCGCCATGCAGTGTTTTCTTTCCTAGCTGGGTTTTGGCGCAAGGATTACAGCAGCGCGATCGCCTCCATTAAACAACCAACACTAGTCGTTGTGGGCGAAACAGCATCAAGCATTAGCCAAGTCGGTAAACAAGAAACACCAGATGAACGCTTAGCTGATTACCTTGCCTATTTACCTCAAGGTTGGGGAATTAAAATCCCAGGCCGTAACGTTTTACCTTATGAATCAACAGCTGAGTTTGTGAGGGTGTTGGCGAAGTAACACAATATACTGCCATTTAGCATATAGCCGTCACCTCATATGAATCGGCTATAAAGGGATCTGTGCTGCTATCCCCAAAAGTTAATTTTACTGTACTGAGCGCTTAGGCCGGAGGCTTGTGGCAAAGCAAATCGCTCATCAACTGATAGATCGC
This sequence comes from Rhizonema sp. PD38, assembly GCA_029379285.1. Taxonomy (GTDB): domain Bacteria; phylum Cyanobacteriota; class Cyanobacteriia; order Cyanobacteriales; family Nostocaceae; genus Rhizonema. The sequence goes on along the minus strand of JAQYWP010000275.1, from coordinate 30 downwards.
GCTATAAGTTGGGCATTATACATATAGTAA
>JAQYWP010000274.1 GCA_029379285.1 Rhizonema sp. PD38 | reverse complement strand
CCGTAAATATGGTTTACACTGTTTTAATATCCAAGAACATATAGCCAGTCAAGATGAAATTAATGTATTACTGAAACGTCCAAGAAATAGAATTAATAGATTATTCAACAAAAGTTTGAAAAAATTTGGAATTGTCAGTAAACAGAGCATACATTTATTGCAAGAGAGATTCTTTCATTTTGATTCAGATGTTTTAAAAGCACCTAATAATAGTTATTTGTATGGATACTGGCAATCTGATAAATACTTTACCGATATCAGACATATTCTGTTAAGTGAATTTTCAATTAAATATCCTCAGAATTATCAAAATGAAGAGTTAAGTGAAAAAATTCAGTTTCATGAGTCTGTCTCTCTGCACGTTAGACGAGGAGATTATTTTCAGGATGAAAAGACTTATCAATTTCATGGTATTTGTAGCTTAGATTACTACAAATGCTGTATGAATTATATAGCCGAAAAAGTTACTAATCCTCAGTTCTTTGTTTTTTCTGATGACTCACAATGGGTAAAAGAAAATTTAAAAGGAAGCTTTCCCATTACCATTGTTGAAAATAATGGCGGTTTTAAGAGCTATGAAGATTTACGACTAATGACTCAGTGCAAGCATAATATTATTGCTAACAGTAGTTTTAGTTGGTGGGGAGCATGGCTTAATCCCAATCCTTATAAAATAGTTTGTACACCACAGCAGTGGTTTAAAAAGCAGTCCACAGATACAAAGTTTTCAATTCCTGAAGGTTCGATTTCATGGTACAAAGATAAATTTGTTGATACCAAGGATTTGATTCCTCTAGATTGGATAAAACTTTAGAAGTTCGATTTTTAAGAGGTAAAGATGTTTCTTAAAAATATAATTTAGCCAGGGTAAGCGTATCTAAGTTTATAGCTCTCGATACAGACAAAAAGCTTAAAACTCTATCTGAATATCGATTTTTCATTCAAAATAGGATGAATTGTCGTAAATGTTTGAAAAAACATGAGTCAAATAGCTTTTTATGTTTTTAAAATACATAAAGGTGCGTTCTGTCAATACCCCCCTGGACTTAGTGCGGTAATTTTGAACTTAAGAGCGTGTTTTGAGTGAACCCCAAAACTAGCGTGTCAATAGGGTTTAAGATGCGCTTACCTTGATAATTTAGCTGCCTGGTCATGAAGATAGTCATTCAGTAGACTAATAAACTAACGAATTAAATTAGTTACAGATAAGCGCAACGTGATAGTTATGAGTAATTTGGGCTATGAGAAACGCCAAAAATTTCCTTAATAACAATGGCGATATAAAAGCCTTAATTCTTCAAATTAAAGAAGCACTAAAATCTAGCTACTCCCTAAGAGTTAGTTTCAAATTAGTTCGTCTGATTATAGAGATAGGAGCATATCAGTTTAAGCAAACAATCTAAACAGCAAAGTAACCATAACAATTTTTCAGCAGCTAAATACTATGAGTGAACAACATCCTTATCGTGCAACTATTTCATCAATTCCAGAAGGAACACCAAGACCACTTTGGTCTGTAATGATTCCCAATTACAATAGCGCCAACTATCTGCGTCAAACACTAAAAAGTGTGTTAGACCAAGACTTAGGTCCTGATATTATGCAGATTGAGGTAATTGACGATCACTCTACCAAGGATGATCCAAAAGCAGTTGTTGAAGAACTAGGACGTGGACGAGTGGTTTTCTATCAACAGCCGCAAAATGTAGGTTTTATTAAAAATTTTGAAACCTGCTTGCAAAGAGCACGTGGTCAATTGATTCACCAACTACATGGTGATGATTGTGTAAGGGATGGTTTTTATCGCAAAATGCAACAAGTATTTGAGCAAAACCCAGCGATAGGTGCCGCCTTCTGCCGGCATATTTACATGGATTTACATGGGGATTGGCAGACCATTTCTCGCTTGGAAAAACCTGAAAGTGGTGTTTTAAGTAATTGGTTGGAGCAAATTGCTACAGGACAACGCATTGCTACACCATCAATAGTAGTTCGTCGTAGTGTTTATGAACAACTAGCAGGTTTTGATCGCCGTATCGTTTGCTATGGAGAGGATTGGGAAATGTGGGTTCGCATTGCTGCTCGCTATCCAGTAGCATATGAGCCTGAGCCATTAGCAGTATATCGCTTCAAGCCTATAAAGTCGTTAGATCCAAAGCGGATTCAGCAAATTATGCAGGATATGCGGATGGCTAGTGAAATTATCCAATCTTACTTGCCCAATTATCTTCCTCAGTCTACTGCTGCCAAACTCTTGAATAAAGCCAGAGAAAACTATGCGTTCTGGCCAGTTGAAAAAACAAGTCAACTGTTGTCAAAAGGTGACATACGTATTGGGCTTGAACTGTTTAATGAGGTACTTAAATGTAGCAAATCTTCGACAACCTTTGGAAAGGCCACATTCAAATTATTAAAATATCAATTTCCTCATACCCTTAGCTGATTACAATACTAACCATAACCGTTTAGGGAGTAGAGCATTTAGCTTATGGTACAAAGTGCTCTAGCTGACATCTTGCACTATTTAGATAATACTTGAAGAAGGCAGCTATGCTGGAGGCAGAAAATTCCCGTCAGAAGGGCATTCTGAGCCATCCTCAACGGGAGCAACCAAATTTCCGATTTGGTAGGAGTCTAAACTCCTGGTTCTCTTCGGTCGCCCAGACGGTTCGAGCAGAGGACATAAGAGATTTATCCCTTCTGCCCTTCTTTGCCTTGCTTGATAAAAATGTCGGCACGTAAACGTAAGATACGCTTTGGCTTGTCGTCAGTGTCACAAGAAGATTCAGTATGGACGTTACGATGGTGAAGCTCTCAAAACGTAAAGATTACCGGAAAGATACGTGATACGGAAGCGGTCAGACGTAGTTTAGAGGATGTTTGAAAAGTCCTCAAACGTGTGTTTCACTACCTTGGCTACCGAGAAACTGTTACGAAAGAATCGGAGTTTTGGGATTTGAGACCGCGTCCCGGAGTTACACTTGAGGCTCAAGTCAACCCTTTTCAAACAACCTCTTAGAGTTAGGTATTTGGAAAAGTACTTTTAGTAATTCGCTGGCTGCCTACCCTACCGCACGCATGTTTTGGATGGGAGAGGTAGTGCAGTAATGCACATTTCGACCGTAACTATTTACTTTTTGAAAGAATAATGAATCAACCGCTAAAAATAAAAAACCATTTTAGAAAAAAACTAGAAATAGGAATTACTTTTTTACTATTCTTTTATTACCTAAGACTGAATCTTCCTAGCCCAGTAGTCAATGCTTGGGCACTATTTGGCTTTATAACTGTCTCCCTTTTAGTTATTGGGCATTATAAGCGATTCTTTTGGGTGGCGACAAGAGACCTCGTACTGCTCTTGTTAACAGCATCTGCTCTTATCTCATTCTTGTGGTCAACCAATCCAGAGTCTACCTTGGCTTACTGTAGAGCATTGTTTTGTTCAACTGCCTTCGGCGTTTACCTGGCAACTTGTTATACCCTGAAAGAGCAAATGCGACTTTTGGTCTGGATTTTAGGCATATTTACATGCTTAAACTTCATAGTACCTTTAATTCTGCCTTCTTATGCAATTGAGTTTGACTATGCAAAAGGACCTGCATGGCAGGGACTTACCAGTCACAAAAATGAATTATCAGGCTCGATGAATGTAGTTGCTAACTTTTTTTTGACCATTGGAATTTACGATTATAAGTCTCGTTGGATTGCATTAACTGTAGCAGGTCTCGCACTTGTCATTTTGGTGCTTTCAAAGGGGCAAGGAAATTTGGGAACTTTTGTAGGATTGCTACCCCTTTTACCTCTCTATAAAATTGCCAAGCAGGAGTATAGAGTGAGGACTATTCTTGGTATATGTGCTGTCGTAATTGTTGGAGTTATCACTATTGCTACTTTAGTTGAGCTGCAGTTCATAGTGGTCGATCTTCTGGGGAAAGATCTGGGAGGTAATGGGCGTGACCAAGTATGGGATTATTTAATCCAGCGTGGCTTAGAGAAACCCTGGCTTGGTTACGGATATAGCGGATTCTGGAATGATCCTACCGAGGGTTTGGGTGTTGCACTCAAATTTTCGTGGATAGGTGGGGCTGGACAGGGCGGCGGTAATGCCCATAGTAGTTATGTTGATTTATTTTTGCATTTAGGCTGGTTAGGAGTTTCATTAACAGCATTTAGTTTTTTGAATGTTCTGAGCAGAGTGGTCTTATTGATAGGTTTAACCAAACAATTAGAATATTTTTGGATGCTTCAATTTTTGCTATTTCTAGCTATAAATAGTTCTTACGAATCCTATGGAGGTTTTTTAGCTTATCGTCATTGGTTTTGGGTTTTATATGTATCATATGCATGCTCAACAGCTATTCATCTTAATAGAATTTTCCAGAGCGGCAATAAGTTAGCGAACCTGCAAGCGGAAAAAAATTATTAAGCTTCCATCATCAATGATAGGGAGCAAAACAGGGTAAGCGCATCTCAAACCCTATTGACACGGTAGTTTTGGGGTTCACCCAAAACACAAATTAAGTTCAAAATTACCGCGCTGAGTTCAGGAGGGATTGACATTTGCACTTTTGTGTGAATAAAAAACAGAAAAAGCTATGTGACTCATGTTTTTTCAATCATTTACGACAATTCGTCCTATTTTGAATGAAAAATCGATATTGATGTAGAGTTTTAAGCTTTTTGTCTGTATCGATAGCTACCAAATCTGGGGAGCAAAAGTAAAAACTTGATTTATAAAATGATTTAAGCTGTGAAAATCCTACAACTGAGTACTTATGATACTGCTGGAGGTGCTGCCCGTGCCGCTTACAGATTACATCAAGGTTTTCAGAGCATTAATGTTCATTCTCAGATGCTGGTGCAAGCTAAATTTAGTGATGACAAAACCGTAGTTGATCCACAAAATAATTTAGAGAAGGGTCTTGCCAAGCTGGGACATGCTCTGGATACTCTACCCTTACGGTTTTATCGCCAGCGCAAGCCAACTGCATTTTCTACTCAATGGGTTCCAGACTTAATTCTTTCTAGAATTGCTCGGCTTCATCCAGATGTGATCAATCTGCATTGGATTGGAGAAAGCTATTTACAAATTGAAACAATCTCCAAGTTGAGTAAACCTATTATTTGGACTCTCCACGATATGTGGCCCTTTACAGGAGGATGTCATTATGACCAAAACTGCGGTCGATACGTTGATTCCTGTGGTACTTGTCCTCAACTTGGGAGTAACAAAAATTTTGATTTATCTCGTTTGATATGGCAACGCAAGTCTAAAGCCTGGAAAAATGCTTATCTAACTATTGTGACTCCTAGCAAGTGGTTAGCTAAATGTGCCAGTTCTAGTTCTCTGTTCAGACATCTACAAATTGAGGTTATTCCTAATGGTCTTGATACACAAAAGTACAAGCCAATCAATCGCCAGATAGTGCGATCACTACTCAACTTGCCTCCAGATAAACAACTAGTTTTGTTTGGGGCAATTAATGCAACTAGCGATCAAAGAAAGGGATTCCATCTACTTCAGCCTGCTTTACAAAACCTATGCAAGTCAGGATGGCAGGACAAAGTAGAGCTGATTGTGATTGGTTCTTCACAACCAGATAATCAGACTGATTTGGGCTTTATGACTCATTATTTGGGTCTATTGAGTGATGATATTTCTCTGGCACAAATCTATGCAGCCGTAGATGTCTTCATCGCTCCATCAATTCAAGATAATTTACCAAATACACTGATAGAGGCGATCTCCTGTGGAACTCCCTGCGTTGCTTTCAAGATTGGTGGGATGCCAGATCTGATTGAACACCAGGAAAATGGTTATCTTGCTCAAGCCTTTGATGTTGAGGATTTAGCTCAAGGAATTGCCTGGGTGTTAGAGAACTCTGAGCGTCATCAAAAACTATGCGATCGCGCCCGTGAGAAAGCAGAACTTGAATTCACTCAAGAATTACAAGCCCGCCGCTATGTGTCTCTTTTTACTAAAATTTTGACTGAAGTTGACAAACACTTAAATTGTGATGATTAAGGTATGTTAACCAAATTTAGCATCGAGCAAACTCAGGAAATTAAACAATACTACAACCAAAATGGTTATGTGATTGTTAGCAAATTGCTTGACGAGGATATAATTGACGCCTTTCTCATGCAGTACAATCATTTCAAGTCAAGACATTTCTATGTTTTCAGGTCTCAAGATACCAACCAGCGCGAGTTGCTTCAGACGGATGATCAAGGGTTTATAAAACGCTCGATCATCAATCCGAAAAATCTACTGTTTGCACAGGGTTTTACCAGTACCGTAGAAAAGTGTTTCACGTCAAAGGCTGTGGCTGAAACCTTAAATGTATTGTCGGGTAAAGACAAGCATACAATCTGGCAAACCATGTTCTTTGATAAGTCTACGGGGACTGTAGCGCATCAAGATCATTACTACCTGGATACAGAACCTGCAGGTCATCTTCTTGCAGCGTGGTTTGCTCTTGAAGACATTCATCCAGATTCAGGTTGTTTCTTCGTCGTACCTGGAAGTCACCGAAGGGAAGTCATAGAAAACACACCTGGTGTGAAATTGTATGAAGACCACGAAAACTTTGTGGCTCGAACCCAACAGTTAATAAAAGATAATAATTACCAGTTCCAGCCTTGCCCCCTTGAAAAAGGAGATGTTCTATTTTGGCATCCGTTCACGATTCACGGTGCCTTTGAAAAAAACAATCCACTGTATAGCCGAAAATCCCTTACAGCCCATTACATTCCTAATGGATACGATATTCGGCATCACAAGGAAAAGTTTTCCAAAACGGTTCCCTCGAGTAACCCAGCAATTCTACTGTGGAAACGTAATCTTGTTAAGGAATATTTAGGGTTTTTCAGGGGCTATGTTATTTACGCCGTTCGCAAGGTTATACAGCTTCGGCCATCGATGGAGATGCGAAGTGAGGAGTACACACAGAAGTCTCGACCATAACTGTGATGGAAGTGATCGCCTGTGAAACTCTCTGCAGTGCTTTAAGGAATATGGACGCATTGAAATATCAATACCTTTGCCAAAAAAAAGGATAAAGAACTAAATTCCACAACCTCGATTACTCATTTTACCAGACGAACCGGATGACGCTTCGCTCTCATAAAGACATCAATACAACATACAAGGAGAAAAATATGCTTGTATTCACAATAAATATCAAAAAAATTGAACTAAGTACAACTGGGATTTTTGGAATTATTTGGAAATTATTACGCAGAAATTCACGAGAACAATTATTATTACCCATCATCCTGAAAATACTTAAACTACGAATAGTAACGAATACAGAGCTAAGGATTGATGCTGATAAATATAATACTATTCAATTTGGTAGCAAAGAAGATATAAAAACTGGCAGCAGTTGTGTTATCGGAAAAGTTCCAATAGGAATCAAAGACCGCTCAGAGCAAGAATTTACCCTGGTTACTCCTTGGATATCTGAAGTATATAATGCCCAATTAGTAAGTTCTCTAGCAGTAGGGTTTTATAATGATGGAAACATTATTTCACCTTCAACATTACCACCAAAAGAACATTTGAACCATAGATTTGAAGGTGGATTACCTATCAGCAGTTTACTTATAAAGACGATACCTGGATTCCCGGCTGTTGAACTAGATACGGTCTGTTCATTAGTTAACCACTGGAGCAAGAATTATTATCACTGGACAGTAGACTGCTTAACACGATTGGAGGGACTTGAATTTTATCAAAAGCAAACTGGTTGCAAGCCTCTGTTAATTATTAATTCTAACCCTACATCATGGCAAATAGAGTCTCTGCAAATTTTAGGGTATGGGCCACATGATTACATTCAGTGGGAAGCTGCAAAAGCGAACGTCAAAAAACTTGTCGTTCCCAGCTTTCGACGACAGGGAGAGTGGGTAGCACCTAGTGCCTTGCATTGGCTGAGACAACGCATACTGAATAATCTCCCTGTTGGAAAGGGTAATCAACTTTCCTTTTCACCGCATATATATATTTCACGGGCCAAAGCATCAGGTCGTCGAGTTCTTAATGAAGATAAAGTAATGGAATTTTTAGGACCACTAGGATTTGTCAGTTACAGTTTGGAAGAAATGAGTTTCTTGGAGCAGGTAAAACTCTTTTCAACTGCCAAAAGAATTATTGCTCCCCACGGAGCGGGTTTAACAAATATAATATTTTCACCAAAGAACACAACCGTTATTGAATTTGTTACTCCATGGGTTAGCTCAGGCTATTTTGTCCCGTCAGAGATATTAGGCTTTCAGCACGGTTGCCTTGAATGTGATCAGCCTTCCAGGCAAAAGTTTAGGCAAACCAGAGGCGACGTGTTAGTGAATATTGCCAATTTGAAGCGCCTTATCGAGCAATTAAACTGATGAATTAAAGCATATGATCGTCAAATTTAAAAGCCAAAACTCTCTAATAAACTAGATATCTATTACCCATGAAAAAGATCGCTGCTATTCAAACTATAAAATATATTTGGACACATCCTAATTCTAGAAAAAAACAAATTCAACCAGTCTTAAAATATTTTGGATGGAAGCTCTATAAAAGTTTAACTCATCGACATCTTGATGTTCAGATGTTGCCTGATATTAAAATTCGTTGCTATCCCAAAAGTTATTCTAGTGATTGTGTAATTTACTGCGGAGTTTATGACTACAATGAAATGAATTTTCTTCTAAACTATCTACGTGATGGAGATTCATTCATAGACATCGGTGCTAACATCGGTGTTTATACCCTTCTCGCTGCATCCAAAATTCATTCTGGCTCGATTTATAGTTTTGAAGTTTTCCCAGAAAACTACGCACGTTTACAAGAAAATCTCAGACTCAACCAATTTGAGCAAGTTAAGACCTACGCAATTGCAGTATCTGACAAAAGTGGTACTATTGCTCTCAATCCTGCAGGAGGGGATTCCCTGCCTTTCATCACTGATAGTGTCAGTGGCAATACTATTACAGTTCCTACTGATACCCTCGATAATCTGATTCAAAATCAACCCCTTCCTAACTTTACTCTTGCCAAAATGGATATTGAAGGAGCAGAACTTCTAGCTCTTAAAGGTGCAACCTCGCTTCTTAAAGGACAACATCCTTATGTCTGGATTCTGGAGATAAACCATACTGTTAGAAACTTTGGTCATTCACAGCAAGACTTAGTTGATTTTTTACAGAGCTACGATTATAGTTTTTATAACTATAATGCTGATACAAATTATCTAATTCCAATCAATCTGAAAGAAAAGAAAGGTAATAATATTTTAGCAATTGCTAACTCTTATATTGATTTTGTGCGTAATCGTCTGGCTGAGATG
>JAQYWP010000273.1 GCA_029379285.1 Rhizonema sp. PD38 | reverse complement strand
TAGCTTGGTTTCTTTTGTATGACTAGAGGTAATTACAAAAAAGTGATTGCTTTTCTTGTCCGAAAAAAGTAATCGCTTTTTTTTGAAGCACAAGGGGTAAAGCCAGCAGTCAATGTTCCCTTATCAGTTTTTACTGCCTTAGGGAGAGGGGGAGTGCATAACTGTTCTCTTTCCTCAATCTTCAAGTCCGTAATTAAACCCCCCCACTGTTAGTTTTTTAAGCGAACAGTGAGGGGTTAATTACACAATAACAGGACTTACGCATTGACAAATAAGACAATAAATGCTTCCAAAGAAATCGCAAAGAATAGGCGATCGCTAATCCGTAGGGGACTGGAAAGATGAATAATTTACGCTGTCCAAGAGTGAGGGTATAGACAATCAGAGTAACTACCAAACCATCCACGCAAATGGATATTGCTTGAAATGCTCTGGCTGGTTGAGTAGCTCTGAAAATGCTGAGAAAGTAGAACCAAGTTTTATTGAAGCAACGGATGAATTTAAGTGGGATATTTGGGGGGGTTGGGGGATCGGAAAAGTTGCATCTTCATATAGAACTGGTATTAGAGCAATTTTCAGGTAATTGAACTACAAATCCGGTCAACTCTAGCCAATAAAAGTATTTAAGATGAGTGCTAATTTCATGGATCGTTTTTATGGACTTTTGTTTATAGGTGTAATGAGCTTCATTATCATACTAGATATTGTGTTTATCTCTGGTTCTGTTGGTTGCATTTTAATGATTATAGGCGCTGCGTTGTTGCTGGCTGTCGTTGCCCTGCCTTTCGGTGCGCCTAGTCTTGCAGCGGAGTCCGACGGCACCATTCAGCTCAAGTACGTTTCGATGGATAGCTCCTACGCTGCCGGACCCGGTGTCGGCACACGCGTAAAGGGGACTGACGGGTGCGATCAGTCGGACTCCAACTACGCGCGTCTGCTGGCGAAACGACGCAACCTACACCTCGAGGACGTCAGCTGTCCCGGCGTGACCACGACCGACATCTTTCAACGCCAGATCAACCACGTGGACGCCGACATCCGCCTGGTCACCGTTACAATCGGCGGCAACAACGTCAACTATGTCGGCAACCTCCAAGGCTACAGCTGCCGCGACGACAAGCACGGGGGGACTGTAGCAAGAAGGTCGTATCCGGTGTGCACGTGGAGCAGGACTTTCAAGAGTTGATTAACGATAAATCTAAATCGCTGCGCTCGGTCGTTGACGAGGTCCGTCAGCGCGCGCCCAAGGCGCGCCTAGTAATCATCGACTACCTGCCAGTCCTGCCGTCGGGGGCAGCAGGCTGCTCAGACGACGTTCTGAAAGGATTGGGTGTACCTGGGGCGATCGCCTTGGCTCCATCTGGTCAAGACAACGGTCTACTCACTGCTGATGAAATCTTTGACTTAAAACTGAATACTGAGCTAGTCGTCCTTAGCGCCTGCGATACTGGTAGAGGTAAAATTACCGGGGATGGCGTCATCGGGCTGTCTCGTTCTCTAATTAGTGCTGGCGTACCAAGCGTGTTGGTGTCTCTATAGTCCATACCTGACGCACCTACAGCGGAGTTAATGACCGAGTTTTACAAAAACCTCCAGCAAAAGCCGGACAAAGCTGCTGCACTGCGGCAAGCGATGCTAACTACAATGAAGAAGCATCGCAGCCCCAGCGACTGGGCGGCGTTTACGCTAATTGGAGAATCCCAGTGAACGCAACTAAGGCGATTTCGCAACCCTACCGTTGCAACCCAACCCTAGCATATCCTTCTTTTTTGGTCGTAATACTTATAATCTATTATACTATTTTTGATAAATTTATCTGGTAATTATCCTGAATTCGTTTAATGGGAAACTGTACAAATTTTGGATCACCCATTAACTCCCAGTCAAACTGAGCTAACACATGAGATGCAAATATCTTGGTCACTAATATTGCCATCTGTGCTCCTAAACATGCGTGTACTCCACCACCAAAAGGAATAAACCCATACTTTTTACTCTCGCTACTTTCTTCTAAGAAGCGCTCTGGAGCAAATACATCTGGTGCGGAAAAATTTTCAGGTATGATATGTGCAATACGTGGCTCTGCCATCAGGCTACAACCTTTTTCATATACTACACCATCTAGCACTACAGACTTTGTAAGTTGGCGTTTAGCGGTGGAACTAGGAGGTAGTGTACGTAGCGTCTCCTTAATTGTTGCTTCAAGCAATTTCATCTGCTTTAATTGTTCAGCTGAGAAGATACTACTGGTATTGCTTTGTTTTCCTCGCACCTGAGTTTGCTCTTGCCGCAGTTGTTGCAACACTTGACGATATCGTCCTAGTTTGTATAAAAGTGAAGACACTAGCCCAGAAATCTGAAAATGAGAGGCCCATAACTCTAATAAGCACTGGTTTTCAATTAAGGCATCAGTAAATACTTCATTTGGGTTTTCCTTGGCTGCTGCTAGCATCATTGAGAGAAAATCTGCTGTAGGGTTAATTTCTCCACCCTCTGCCCGCCGCCGTTGTACTACTGCACGCATAAACTCGATTAGCTCCGCCCGTGCCTTTAGTCCTCGACCATATGTTGTGAAGCGGGACTGCCATTTGGATAAGCCGTAGAAACCGTTACTGAATGTGTTGAACCTCGCCTTGAGTTCCGTTGAGGAAGACACAGGCAGTCCCTTGAAATTGAAGAACTCAGAATTATTTAAATCGATTCCCAGCAGCAAAGGGGTAAGTACATTGAAGCAAATTTTCTCTACTGCTGGGTACAATGCTATTTTGTTAAAGGGAATCCAATCCTGGATGCCTCGGGCGATCGCTTGATTCATGTGGAGCGTGTAACTGTTAAGCGCATGACCCGTCAAACCTGGACTTAATGCACTTTTGCGCTGGCGATGTAAATCTGGGCGCTGAAACAGACTGTACTCGCCAAACATATTCATGGTCGTTGCTGGCAAAGCGATGTCTGTATAGTTCAAGTCGCCATTAAATGTCATTTGGACTGCCCTTGGCGAACCGACAAAAATGGTAGTGCCACCAAATACGCTTGTTTTAAAGATGGGACCGTACTTTGTCAAGTTTTGGCGGCAGAACTGATCGGGATTGGCGATGTAATTAAAAGTGTCTAACCACTTTGGCTGTCGTGGAGGAGTAATCGTACCTGTTGGTGGCGTTTGCCCCTCTTCCAGCACAAGTACATCGCTAAGCTGCTGAACCATGATAAATTGGCTATGTTAGTTTTAGATGTATTATATTCCAATACTTTATTATTAAGGTTTATTAACATCTTTAAGCAGGGTTAGCGCGTCTCAAACTCTATTGACAAGCGGACTTAGCTGACCATTGTGCAAATAAGCGAATTGTTTTAACCAAAGAAAGGCAGCTATACTGGTATGCTGAAGGGAAGAATTTTAGTAACCGTTCACAGGATTTATCTTGCTACCGTGAGAAATAGGTACATGCAGATGGTAGATTAAGAGGCATGGATAACAACTGCCTCACTTACGGGATTGAAATTTCCGACTCAGATTGGGAAGGAACTCCAGCCAGCGTCAAACAACTGGTGGAGAAGATGGGGCAGCATATTATTTTCGCTCCTCCCCACCTGCAACCATAAATGAAGCTATAGCTAAAATAGAGGAACTAACAGGTATTAAGCGTAGTCCAACTCAGGTGAGGCTCTTTCTTAAGTCGATTGGAATGCGTTGTCTTAAAGTGGGTTTTGTGCCTGGAAAAGCTGATTTAGAGGTTCAAGCTGACTTTAAAAAAAAAGAACTTTTCCCACGATTAGAAGAAGCAAAGATGGGTAACAGAGCCATTTTTTTTATGGATGCTTCTCACTTTGTCATGGGAGCATTTCTAGGCTGGGTATGGTGTTTTAAAAGAATATTTATCAAGTCGCCCTCTGGTAGAAAACGATTTAATGTTTTGGGAGCATTGAATGCCATCACTCATGAAATCATCACCGTTACCAATGAAACATACATTAATGCCGAAAGCATTTGTGAACTTATTAGAAAACTCGCTGCACTCAATTTGAGTGTACCGATTACTATAGTTTGTGATAATGCTAGATATCACTCGTGTAAATTAGTGCAAGAATTAGCAGCTAATCTTGAAATAGAATTACTATATCTCCCTTCTTACTCTCCGAATTTAAACCTGATAGAGCGGTTGTGTAAGTTAGTCAAAAAACAATGTCTGTACTCAAAATATTACCCGGAATTTTCGGAATTTAAAACAGCTATTTCTAGTTTTATAGATACAGCACATCAAACACATGCTGCGGAATTAAATTCCTTACTCAATCTGCGATTCCAGACTTTTAATAAAGCGCAGTTTATGACCGCTTAAAGTATAAAAAAACTTTCTCGTGGAATTAGAGATCTTAGCAGCAGCTTCAACAGTAGCACTGATATTACAGCCAATACAGCTACTCCGTAACGCCGCAATGAGGAGTAATTTAGGTAATAGTTCGAGAATAAATGCACTTAAATGAATATATAAGTACTTATGCAAAATTAATTACATATTTTTATCCCAACTCTAGCCATCCATAAGGTATATATGGAAATTAGACTAAGCGGTATTGATTTTAAGTAAAAGTCAATCAAATTTAATTTGAGGTTAGCTTTTTTAATAAATTGAATTTGCTCTAAGGTAGAGCTAAGTGAATGCCATAGCCCAAAATAAACTCCAAAGGATATTATCAAGGGTGTTTATAATCCATAAAATACCTTAGCTGTAATATCTAAGCACAGAATGAACACGGTTTCGAGAGCCGGACCATATATGCCAAACCCTTTTTTGCCAAGAATCCAAACAACCGGGTAGAGCCAGAAAAACACCGAGAATATTGTCAAAGCTTGGGTATAGTATTTATTTACTTCATAGTGTCTGCGGGCTGCAGTCGCCGCTCGACCTAAGAGAAGAATGAAGATCGCAACTTCAAACAGACAGCTGACAATGTACCATACCATTCTTTGGTCGTGGGGAGAGATAGCTGCAAAAAAAGCCAGCAAAAATCATGTCAATATCAGCGTACATTGCAGCTTTTTTTACAGTGGATCGTACCCCGGATAGTTTGGTAAGATCGTAAATAATAATTGGGGTAGTAAAAAGCCAGTCTGCGTAGCGAGCCCAATAAATGTGACGCTCGGTATCAACTCCAGTAGCTGGCAGCGTGATCTCGCCCAAATGCATTGCCATTGCTAGATAAGCACATGCAGCCCAGCTACAAATCATGAAGTTGTTAAGGTAAAACTCTTCCCAGTGTTCTCGCTTAGCTGAACGAAATCCTAAACCATAGATGCAAGCACCACCGGCGAGAAGAAAGCAACCTACCCAAAACGCAATGACTTCGGTAGAGGATTCAGCAGGATTGAGAAGTTTCCCATCTGTTTGAAATACCATGAGAAATTCCCCTGGTAGGCTTAGTGACATAGACTGTAAACCTCATTATTTGCTATGTGTATATTGTTAAGTATTGACCGTTGACTAGCTCAGAGCATCAATTGCATAGTCTATGTAGGAGTTAGCTTGTGCAGCAGCTTCACCACTCAAACCATGATTAGTCTTGATGTATTTCAACGCATCGACATACCAACTGTTAGATAAATCGAAAGTACGATTAATTTCTTGTATTCCAGCGAGTAGATACTCATCTAGCGGACCAGTACCATCTACAACTAAGCAATAAGTAATCATGCGTAAGTAGTACCCGATGTCACGAGAACACTTAAATTTACCTGTTTCACTAGAGGCGTAATTGGGACCTTCCTTTTGAGTTGTATAAGGATACTGACGATATACTTCTCTGACGGCACCATTGACTAGCTCTTGAGATCTTTGAGTTAAAGTATCAGCGGCTTCAATAGCAGCACTAGCCCGATGATATCGATTGATGACTTTATTCATGTCAGCATTGCTAAGTACAACGTTTCATAAATTCGTGACGAATTGAACCGTTTGCTGGCGAGGCTTTTAAGGACACAATAACGCTACGAACTTGTGAAATTCTGTACTAAGGAAACGACCTTGAGTGTCGGCAGTAGCGATCGCTTCGGTAATCGGAGTCTTCGTCTTATAGATCTGTTCCTAATATTTGGCAGAGTTGTCGTAAAGCAGGCTGATCTCGAATCTGTATAAAGGCAATTAGTTATGCAACAGATGCTGATGCACGATCAAAGTAACTAGCCAGTTCAGATTTTAGATCGCTGCGATCCTCTTGGGTATTATTGTTGAGGTTAGCAGTAATGTGGAGCGAAATCTCCTTCATGAACTGCACCCCATCCGCCACAGAACTACCTGGTACACCCAGAGTTTCATAAGTATCACGTAAACCATTCAAGCAGCGATCTTCCAGTACACTGCTATCACCAGCCAGCATTGCGTAAGTGACGTAACGCAAAATAATCTCCATATCGCGTACACACGCTGCTGCCCGACGGCTGGTGTGAGCATTACCACCTGGTTGGATGAGTTGAGGTTGGTCTGCGAACAGTTTGCGAGTAGCATTAGTATAGATAGCAGCAGCGTTAACCGTAATGTAGTTGATGATATCTAAGCGCAATTTACCTTCGTTGACCATCTTTCTAATAGTGTCTAGCTGAGTCCGACTAAGAAATTCACCCTTAGCGTCAGCTTGTGAAACTACCCTAACAAATGCGTCTATCATTCACTCTATTCTCCAATTCACTTTAATGTCGCTTTCAAACCAAAATAAATAGACGTACAGCGCCATGCCAATAAAGGGAAACCGCAGCTAATGCTGTAGTATATTATTATCGACCAAATTTTCAGCTTTTAACTATCAGGATCTCGTGCCGTTAGCTATGAAAGATATTTTGTATTCATAGCTGATGAACTTCAAGTTTTTATGAATTGTGCACGCAATTAACCTGCTTGTTGAATGCTTACTTTGATATTTATTTTGCGAAAGCTGTATTGCTGTAAGAATTCAGCACTCAGGAGTCAGAATTCAGAATTTATAAGGAGTTTATAATTTTGGGGTATTCATTTCATGAAATTTCCAATAAAATCTTTAACCCTTCTGACTCCTGAATTCTGGCTTCTGAATTCTTACGTATTGCTAGCTTTATAATTAGTCTAGGGAATCGCAGTAGCAAGTACTTCCCTCTGTTGAAATATTAAGTATGTCTATAAATAGTAGGAAAAAAGTTTCATCCTGATTTCATTTTTCGCTTACTGAGAGTTTCAACGAGAATTTATCAAGCCCACATCCTTAAAAAAGCTTGAGTTGTAACCTCTCTAAAAAGTCCGTAGACGTGCAATATGACGCGTAACTTAGGAGGCTCAGTTGGGATTGCTGCTTTGGAGACGAGAGCAATTTCACTCGGAGCGTATAGGAGAAACTATTACATTCTATAGCCCTCAAACCCTACAGCAAATTAATCAAATGATGGATGCTCTCGAAAGTACCGCCAATAACGTCCGTTGCGAGGTCTATGTAATGGTATACAATGATTGCTTTTTCTTCATAGCCAAAGACGGCGCTAATCATGTTAAACTTACGAGGTAATACACGGTAGATCTGATGTTAAAACGGGATACTCAAGGGAAGTTCGTACTCAAAGACAACGATTATCGTCAAGTACACTCTTTAAGATTGACTGATGAAACGTGGAAGGCTTTGGGTGTTATTGCTGAAGGCTTTGGGATGACCAAGGCTGATTATTTGTCAGAGGTTGTGAGGAATAATGCTCATCCGAGTATTACACGGGATGATGAGCCAGATCCTCAAGGCGAAACTACTGTTGTCAAAGTTGCAACCACAGTACCCTCCAAGCCACTCACATTAGCAACACTTGAAACTTTACGTAACCAAGTAATGGTAGAATTAAAGTTAGGTAAGCAAGCTCCTGGCTATAAAGCAGCGCTGAAAGCCCTCAATCATTTTATTGGACTACTAACCAGTCAATATACACAAGAGTCCAAATTCGCCAATAGCCAATATCAGATCAGAAGAAAATAGTGGAAATAACTTCTGAGCGCGTCGTTTTTAATAGTGATTTTGTAGAAGGTTGTCCGTTTTTGTCATACATAGCTGCCCTCAGCCTCCAGCATAGCTGCCTTCTTACAGACTTGTCATAATCTGAGCTAACTCATTAGATAAGTCAACTGTGCAATATTGACGCTTTTTAAATAAAACACCTGCCAGAAAGTAGTAATCTCCAGAATAAAACGCCATTTGATTTTTTTGTAACTCTGCTATATGTTTTTTAACTTTTGGCTCAGAGCTGTAGTAGCCAAATTTCAAAGGTAAAACTAAGAAATTATTTACAAAGTACCCATTGGCTTTAGCATACTCGATTGTACCTTTTGGATTAGAGTAGCTAGATATCAAAAGTAACGCATTGTCATAACCTAACAACAGAAGCTCATTGGTAAATTTTGCTCCATCTATACCTCCGAATAACAGAGGCATATAGATATCATTGTCTGGTGCTGGAAGATACGGGGGATTGGCTACAAGATATTTAGCTTCTGGTTTAGAAGCATCAAATAAAGAGGAATTATAAATTACATATTTATGAGCTAAATTGTATTCGTCAATTGTAGAGTTGGCGACTTTCCATGCAGAAGTATTTAATTCAAATCCACGTATAACACCATGAAAATTAGTCCTGAGTAATGAATTAATCACAGGACTACCATCTCCTGAACCAAATTCAACAACATGTTCGGATTCTGTACAGCTTTTTAAGACGAAGTTCTCCAAGCAGTTTGAGTAGAAATTAAATTTCTTCTGGAAAAAAAAATACGTCTTTCATTTGACTAATCTTATTTTCAATACACAAATGATGATGACTTAGTAGTATGGTGCCTAAATTGATACCATATCAAGAGAAAGGCAGAGAAAATTCTCCCTTTCAGTAATGTGTTACTAAAGGAAAAATTTATAAAATGATTCTATTTGAGTTTTAATATTATCGTGACTGCTAACAGGAAAAGCAAAACCATTAGCAGTTAAAGATTGATGATGTACAATTAAATATCACCTTTTATTACGCTCCACCCAGAATGCGAGAAAAATTGTCTTCGCCTGTTCGGCAGTAATTGTCATCGCCGCAATTGCCGCATCCACAGTTTGCGCTTGCAATGCGAGAATCATAACAACAAACGGCATATTTTGATACTTAACTTTAAAGCCAGCTGATGAGGCGATCGCCTGAATCAAGTCAATGTTAAAGCCCTGCAACTCACCAGTTGCCGATTGAAACAAGGGAAGGCGGAAACGTTGGTGTGGCTACCGTAAGTGTTTTACCAGCAACAGTGGCAGCGTTTGTGAAACTACAACTTGAAAGCAGAAGTAGACAGCTTAAGCCAAGAACTAGCC
>JAQYWP010000272.1 GCA_029379285.1 Rhizonema sp. PD38 | reverse complement strand
CTGAGTATCTTCTGAGGAGCTTTTATGAGAAATATCAGTTTACTTTTGTAAATATTTTATGTAGAAATAAGTTGTAGTGCTTTGATTCACTCAAAAATAAAATCAAATGTCTATTAAGACTTTAATCGTAATTTATTTTATATTGAGCGACCATGCTGGAAAGTCTGAGAAGAATTAGGAATCGATTCGTGAGAAGTGTGACAGCAGCTGCGACAACTTGCTCATTTGTAATTTTAGCGGCTGCAGTAGTCATTGGTGTGACAAATTTTAAAGATAAGTCTGCTTATCGATTTGGTGTCTATTTCTCTCTACTTGCGGCAAGTGGCGCTGCTATTTTTGGGGCAGTTTTGACAGATCGCATTAATAGCAGAACATCTGCTCAAGATTTAAGTGAACAACAATCCTCTCAGCCAGCTGAGAGGCAAGACAGTCAGATCTGGAAGGATTGGCGAAATTTTGCTGTTGTTCGGAAGGTGAAAGAAAGTGCAGAAATTACGTCCTTCTACTTGCAACCAAAAGACAAGAGAGAAATTCCTAACTTTCAAGCAGGTCAATTCTTGACAATTAAGCTTGATATTCCTGGAAAAAATAGGCCTGTCATTCGCAATTACTCGCTTTCAGATTACACTGATCCATGTGAATACTATCGTCTATCAATTAAGCGCGAACTCGCACCTGAAGGTTTAGAAGTGCCGGATGGTGTCGTATCTAGTTTTATGCACGATCACATTCATGAAGGTTCGGTCATTTCAGTAAAGCCACCAAACGGTACGTTTGTTTTAGATGCTCAAAAGTCGATTCCTGCAGTATTTATTAGTAATGGAGTCGGAATTACGCCCTTGCTAAGTATGGTGAAAGCCTGTTCAAAACTTAACCCTAACCGTCCTCTGTTGTTCGTACATGGTGCGAGAAATGGAAATTTCCATGCTTGTCGTGATGAAATCATGGCGATCGCCCAACAAAATCCTAACCTACAGTTGCATTTTCGCTACAGTCGTCCCAGCCCTGAGGATGAAGGTTATTACCACAGTATTGGTTATGTTGACATTTCTGTTATTCAACAGTTAGTTGAGCAAGAAGCAGAGTATTACCTGTGTGGTTCTCCACTCTTTCTACAGTCTACGATGCAAGGACTCAAAGCATGGGGAGTGCCTGACAGCAGAGTTTTCTTTGAATCTTTTGGTAAGAGCAGTCAATCATCCGAGACAATACCCCCTGCTGTAACTGTCGGGGATGGAATTGAAGAGGCTGAAATTGTTTTTGCTCGCTCTAACAAAACTTTGACTTGGAAGATGGATGATGGGAGTATACTAGATTTTGCAGAAGCAAATGGAATTAATCCACCGTACAGTTGTCGTTCAGGGATTTGTGGCACTTGTATGTGCAAAATTCTTGAAGGAGAAGTGGTTTACCAAGACTCGCCAAGTGCTACAATTGATGAAGGTTCAGTACTCATTTGTATTTCTGAGCCTGGAACTTCAAAAGTTGTTCTAAATATTTAAATAAGAACCGGAACTGATGCTCTTCTTAGTCTGATGAAAAATAATTTATAAATGAGCGATCGCACACCCTCTTCTCGTTTACTTATAATCCAGCAGCGAGAAGATCTGGTTGCGAAAATTTGTAAGTAAGTACTTTCAGTCAGAAGATGAGAATGCGCTAACCGAAGCTAAAATATGGCAAAATTTAGAACGGTTGATATCGCAATGAGAAGTAGAGACCGCTATCTTGCAGCGTATTACCCCGTTGACGAGCATCTACTAGTGGGATACCATAGTCTAAACGTAAATTGAGATCGCGAATAGGTTGCCAAATCAATCCTAAGCCCAGACTGGC
The DNA here is from genome assembly GCA_029379285.1 of Rhizonema sp. PD38. GTDB lineage: Bacteria > Cyanobacteriota > Cyanobacteriia > Cyanobacteriales > Nostocaceae > Rhizonema. Next base: position 7,517 of record JAQYWP010000272.1, on the reverse strand, counting down.
TAAGGTGTTTGGATTGGGATTAGCTCCACGATTATTCCAAGCTGTGCCAACTTCAGCAAAAGGTGCTAGCTGGAATGCATTGTAGTTTGAGATGGGTGAAAAGCGAAGCTCAACAGAACCTGTAATGCCATTATCAGTAACCAATTGATTTTGGCGATATCCCCGTACTGTATCCAATCCACCCACACTAAATTTCTCTATAGTGAGTAAGGAATCTCCTGAGAGTTGTCCGTTAAGTCGTGCGAGTAGTAATGTTCTCGGTGAAAACTGCTGTACCCATTGAAATTGTCCTAACCAAGCAAAAAACCGTCCATCAGTACCTGTATTGTTAATTGTCGCATCAATTCCATCTATGCCTACACTAAACTGAGAACGTGCTGCTAACACTCTTTTAGCCCCACGCTGAACCCAATCTTGAGAAAAGCGCAAGACTGTAACATTTGATCTACCATTCTCTGCACCTTCTGAGAAGGAAAACGGAATATTACCGAGAATAAAAGTCTGGTTGCGACGCAGATCTAAGGATAAACCAAGTGCAAATTCGCTCGTTGGCGTTCTGTGTAAAGGTTGACGAAAGTTTAAGGAATAGGTTTCAATCTTGCTTTTAATATTGAGTTTTTGGAAAGGTTTTTCGATAATGTGACTGTCACTGTTGTCATAACGAAAACCCAAAGTGCCGTTCAGAGAATTTACAGGGAGAGCATAGCCGATGTTGTAAAGATTGAGTCCTTCTGTTAACCCGTATTCACCACTGAGGCGATCGCCAAAGCCGAATAAATTGTCATGGGAGACTGACACGCCTATTTGTCCAGAACCAATACTGGGGGATTGACTATTATCTGTAAATATGCTGGCGTGAAATGTAGGTGCTTCTTTTACTTTCACTAGTAAAATATTTCGACCTGGTGCGCTACCTGCGGCTAACTCTGCGTTTACCCGACTAATTACAGGGTCGAGTTGTAGTAATTGTAACGCCTCCTCAATGCGTTTCTGGTTTAATGGCGTGGTCGCTGCTCTTTTAAGGCGCGATCGCACGTATCCTGTTTGTAAATGCCTTAACCCTCGCAGTTCAATTCCTTCTAGTTCCCCCTCAACGATCTGGATTTTCACGACACCACTGCTCAAGTCTTGATTATTTGGCAAAAATGCTCCACTGGTGACGTAGCCGTTTTTTATGTATAATTGCGTTATGTCAGAGCGCAGTTGGAGCAATTGCTCGAAAGTGACTTGCTTTTTCTGCTCAAAGGATTTGACTAAACGTGCTATTTTGTCTTGCAAAACAGTACCTCCCAACACCTCAATTTTTTTAATAGTGATGAGATTGCCTTGGGGAGAAGTAGGAAAGGGTAGGCTTTCGGTAGGAGGAGAAGGTAGTACGGGGGGAGGAGATGGCGAGATGGGAGGAGTTGGCAACTGTTCTGTGGGATTGGGAAGGGTACGTTCAATCGTGCCTGGTGGTGGCAACGATTGAGCGAATGCAGTAGACGATAGGCTTTCAAAGGTAGAAAAAATTGAGGTGGCGATCGCACAGCATCTCAATGTTAGGCACACACCGATTATTTTATCCATCTGCAATGAATTGTTAACCTGACAAGACTCTTTGACATCACCAACCCTTGACGATGGTGATGTTCTAGCTACACCTTTTGGGGTAGCTAGATTATTCACTTACAGCAATTTTCAGTTATTTAGACCACAATGAATGTATTCTTTGCCTCTTTGCACCTACCCTACAGGAAGCCCCTGACGCGTCTATGCGTGAGACAAAAAAACGTAGTTCATTTACCTGAAAAAAGCTGTAATTAGTAGAATACATTAATATCAACCAAATACGCTTCAGTTACACTTATTTTCGAGCATCCTTTAGATCTGCTAAGTCGTGATTGGCAGCACGATAAAAATTGGCATCAAATACGTTACCGATATTTAGAGACATATCACTAAACTACCCTGATATAAGTGTTTATACCCTTGATTTCATTATTCTTCCAACAAGGGATGCTATGTTGTCAATGCACAAAACTGCAAATTTTTATACTATTTGGAAACCAGTTACCTCTATCCAGCCTTACCCAAATTTAGTTCAAGCCCCAGCAGATCGGAGGTTTGTAGTCTTCACTTAATAAGTTGTTAAGTCTCTATCGTATTGTATTATACGTTATAACTCCAGCATGGGTGCCTTTATTTTTGACCGAAAGGGGAGTTAGCCGAGATTACTTTCCTGTCATCGCAATATATGGTTTACTTGTCACTAGTACACCGTTGTTGGGCAACTGCTGTTTCCTTGAGGTGCAATGTCAAGAGTAGGTACTCGTTTGGGTTGGTTTTTAGGGGCTAGCTTGTGTGCGGTCGCTTTTTCGGGAAATAGTGCTGTTGCACAGATTACACCAGATAAAAGCTTAGGCACACAGGTGAATGGCTCTTTAACGGCTCCTTGTGGAGGAGGGGTTTGCGCCATTACCAATGGCTCTCAACGTGGAGGCAACCTTTTTCACAGTTTTAGTCAATTTTCGCTGCCGAATAGTAGTGACGTTGCTGACTTCCAAATTTCACCAGCAATTCAAAATGTGATTGTTCGCGTCACAGGGGTAGGAACGCCATTTGTCTCCAACATTAATGGCACTATCCAAACGAGTAATCCAGCTAACTTCTTCTTACTCAACCCCAACGGCATTAGATTTGGTCCTAGTGCAAGGCTGAATGTTGGCGGTACTTTTTTAGCAACGACTGCCAACAGGCTTGATTTTAAAGATGGGACACAATTCACCACAACAGATCCAGTTCCCCTACTGACGATTACTGCTCCTATTGGTTTAGGGCTGACGGGAGCATCGGGGAATATTACCATGCAGTCCTCGTATCTCTTGGGTGGACGAACTGACAACTTTAGTGATTTTGCTCTGGTAGGGGGCAATATATCGCTTGACAACACGATTTTACTAACTCCTGGGGGTAGAGTTGAGTTAGGAGGGTTAGCTTCCTCAGGTACAGTAGGGTTGAATGTTGTTGGTAATAGTCTGAATTTGAGTTTTCCGGATGGGGTAGCTCGCGCTGATGTGTCTCTCACGAATAAAGCGATTGTAAGTGTAGCTGCTAGCGGTGGTGGCAATATTGCAGTTAACGCCCGCAATTTAGAACTTTCGGGAGGAAGCGAACTTATTGCTGGCATAGGGCAAGGTTTGGGGTCAGTTGGTAGTCAGGCAGGAGATGTTACGCTTAATGCCACAGGGGAAATAAAAGTTATAGGCGGCGGTGTTTTCAATATTGTGAATCAGCAAGCAGTGGGCAATGGGGGGAATATAACGATTAATACTCATGAGTTGCTGATTCAGGATGGAGCACAGGTTTTCGCTGGCACATCGAGTGCAGGTAAGGGGGGGAATTTGACTGTCACTGCTGACAGTGTGCAAGTGATTGGTCGCTCCAATGATGGTCAGTTCTTCAGCAGCTTGTCAGATCAAGCTAACCCAGGTGCTACTGGAAATGCAGGAGATCTAAATATTAAGACTGGTTCATTGCTGATTCAGGATGGTGCACGAGTTAGCGATAGCACATTTGGTGCAGGTAAGGCAGGAAATTTGACTCTTAATGCTGACAATAATGTGCAAGTGGTTGGTACCTCTAGTGATGGTAAGAGTATCAGCAGCTTGTCAGATCGAGTTTACTCAGGTGCTACTGGAAATGCAGGAAATCTAAATATTAAGACTGGTTCATTGCTAATTCGGGATGGCGCACAGGTTAGCGATAGCACATTTGGTGCAGGTAAGGCAGGAAATTTGACTCTCAATGCTGATAATGTGCAAGTGGTTGGTACCTCCAATGATGGTAAGAGTATCAGCAGCTTGTCAGATCGAGTTTACTCAGGTGCTATTGGAAATGCAGGAGATCTAAATATTGAGACAGGTTCATTACTGATTCGGGATGGCGCACAGGTTAGCGATAGCACATTTGGTGCAGGTAATGCAGGAAATTTGACTGTCACTGCTGACAGTAGTGTGCAAGTGATTGGTACCTCTAGTAATGGTATGTTTGTCAGCAGCTTGTCAGATCAAGCTAACCCAGGTGCTACTGGAAACGCAGGAGATCTAAATATTAAGACGGGTTCATTACTGATTCGGGATGGCGCACAGGTTAGCAATATTACATTTGGTGCAGGTAAGGCAGGAAATTTGACTGTCACTGCTGACAATGTGCAAGTGATTGGTCGCTCAAGTGATGGTATGTTTGGTAGCATCTTGTCAGCTCAAGCTTATCCAGGTGCTACTGGAAATGCGGGAGATCTAAATATAAAAACGGGTTCATTACTGATTCGGGATGGAGCACAGGTTAGCAATGGCACATTTGGTGCAGGTAGGGCAGGAAATTTGACTCTCAATGCTGACAATGTGCAAGTAATTGGTACCTCCAGTGATGGTAAGAGTGTCAGCAACTTGTCAGCAGGAGCTAACTCAGGTGCTGGAAATGCGGGAGATCTAAATATAAAGACGGGTTCATTACTGATTCGGGATGGAGGACAGGTTAGCAATGGCACATTTGGTGCAGGGAGGGCAGGAAATTTGACTGTCAATGCTGACAGTGTGCAAGTGATTGGTACCTCCAGTGATGGTATATTTGGCAGCATCTTGTCAGATCAAGCTAACCCAGGTGCTACTGGAAATGCGGGAGATCTAAATATAAAAACGGGTTCATTGCTGATTCAGAATGGCGCACTTGTCAGCGCTAGCACATTTAGTGCAGGTAAGGCGGGAAATTTGACTGTTAATGCTGACAGTGTGCAAGTGATTGGTACCTCCAGTGATGGTAAGAGTGTCAGCAACTTGACATCTCAAGCTGCGCCAAGTGCTACTGGAAATGCGGGAGATCTAAATATTAAGACAGGTTCATTGCTGATTCAGGGTGGAGCATCTGTTAACGCCAGCACATTTGGTGCAGGTAAGGCGGGAAATTTGACTGTCAATGCTGACAGTGTGCAAGTAATTGGTACCTCCAGTAATGGTAAAAGTATCAGCAACTTGTCATCTCAAGCTGGCTTAGGCGTTACTGGAAATGCGGGAGATCTAAATATAAAGACGGGTTCATTACTGATTCGGGATGGAGGACAGGTTAGCAATGGCACATTTGGTACCGGGAGGGCAGGAAATTTGACTCTCAATGCTGACAGTAGTGTGCAAGTAATTGGTACCTCCAGTAATGGTAAGAGTGTCAGCAGCTTGTTATCTCAAGCTAACTTAGGTACTGGAAACGCGGGAGATCTCAATATTAAAACGGGTTCATTACTGATTCTGGATGGAGCACGGGTTAGCAATAGCACATTTGGTGCAGGTAAGGCAGGAAATTTGACTGTTAATGCTGATAGTGTGCAAGTGATTGGTACCTCCAGTGATGGTAAGAGTATCAGCAACTTGTCATCTCAAGCTGGCTTAGGCGCAATAGGGGCGGCTGGAGATCTGACAGTTAATACTCGTGAGTTACTGATTCGTAATGGTGCTGGAGTATCTGTGAGAAGTTCTGGAAAAGGGAATGCAGGCAATTTAACTGTTAATGCTCGCTCTATCCGTTTAGATAACAAAGCTACTCTAAGTGGTGATACCCAAAGCATTAACACTAACCCCAATCTTGAGCAGGCTACAATCATTTTGAACTCCAAAGATCTAATCTTGACTGGTGGTAGTAACATCACCACCAACGCCACAGGTAACAATGTCATTGGCGGCAATATTAATATTGATACTGACGTTTTAGCCGCCTTGGAAAATAGCTTTATCAGTGCTAATTCTACTGACTTTCGTGGAGGTCGAGTTATCATTAACTCTCAAGGCATTTTTCGCTCTCCTGAGAGTACCATCACAGCCACTGGAGCAATTCCTCAGTTCAATGGCATCGTGCAAATTAATACATCTGACATTAATCCTGCTCAAGAATTAGTGCCACTATCCACAAATCTAATTAATACTAACACCCTAATTGCTAATAGTTGCATTGCTCGCACTAAAAAGCAACAGGGTACTTTCAACATTACAGGTCCTGGTGGTTTGCCAAACCGTCCGGGAGATGCTTCTATTTCATCTTATCCCACAGGGATTGTGCGTAATGTACATGGCAATGCTGTATCAAGTTCGTGGCACAAGGGGGACCCAATTATGGAACCACAAGCCATATATAAACTTCCCAATGGACATCTGGTTTTGAGTCGAGAGTGTTCGTGACCAGTTGAAAAAATAAACTCAACACAAGAGAAGAGAATAAACGGCTATAATACTTTCCCAACACAGCTTTTACGCCAAAGTAACTCAAACAGGAAAGAGACAATCCCCTCAGCCATGCCTCCGTGTTTTGAAAAATGGTGTAAACGGTTTTGATTTGTGAAAATCTTAAGGCAAAGATTCCCGACTTCGTAAGAGTTGTCGAACGATACAAGTCGTTTTGAAAAAATGTGGCGATCACAATCATCATTTGCACTACGGCTGAAAGCAAACGTGCAGTTTTGTGCATTGACAAGATGGTATACCCTGTTGAGAAAATGAGGAAACAAAGAGTATAAAACCTTGCTTTAAAGTAAATTAGATAGTACTAAAGGAGACAGACAATGAAACTTAACTACAATTTTTCAGCACTACTAATTGGCATATCCTTTGTAGTATCACCAGTATTTCCTGCTCGAGCACAAGAAGCATCTAATAAATTTGACAAGCTTCAAACGTTATTGCAAACACAAAAATGGGATGAAGCTAATCAAGAAACTATTTCACTACTTCGTAATAATTCTCAAAATCTTTCCTGCCCAAATTTAAGTGTTATTAACAACCTTTGGATTAAGCAGAGCAATGGAAAATTTGGGTTTACCCCACAGCTTGATATATGGCAGAAAGTCGGAGGTAATAACTGCAAAACTTGTGAAGATCAAATCAAAAAATGTGCCAAAAATGTCGGATGGAATCTCAACGACCAGATCGCTACTATACCAGGAGACTATGTAGGGCAATATCCAACAGCCGTTTCCTTGGGATGGGAACATTATATTGACACCGATAGAAGCCTGTTTAGACAATCGATTTTTAGTGGTGGACACACATGGCAAGCCTGGAAGATTGGAAATTTTAACCTTTTTTCCATGCTACAAAAATGTCAAGGTAAACCACAGCAACAAAGATAAAAAATTTCTCAGCTAAAACACGGGCGATCGCTCCTTCGGTTCCAAGATCTAAAAAAGGGGTAATTGAGGAGCGATCGCGATCTGCAAAATTCACATCTGACATTACCGACTCAAAACAAGCTGCCCCGAAGGTAGGTGATACAAGATCCAAAGAGACGCGATCGCGGGTATTTATCGTGATACTGCCTGCATTGCCCTGTCTGGATATGGCGGTAAACAGTTACCCCCTATCCACTGTATCTGTTGCCTCATTTTAGAGAATTGGTATAAATTGTAAAAAACTCAAAAAGCTGATCTAAAAATTCTATTTTATAGCTATAGCCAGCCAGGTTAGGACGCCTCTCACTTCACTCGGAGCATTTAC
>JAQYWP010000271.1 GCA_029379285.1 Rhizonema sp. PD38 | reverse complement strand
GTTCTCCGGATGGTAATTCCACTAACAATACCCCATACATCTTGCCTTCATAGGAATAACAATCATCACTCTTGAGCTGTTGCATTAAACCACAGGCGATCGCCTCAACCATCTGGGTACGAAGAAGTCTCAGTAACTCACCACTTTGAGGACAACGCCCTTCATAATAATAGTTTGGGGAGGTGCTGATGACATTGCTGTCTATAAAATTTGAAAGCGGATGCAGAACTCCCATACAAAAATGATTGTTCACCTCAACAATCTTTTACCTATTTTTTTGGTAAAACGGTATGTAAAGCTACAGTATTAGCAACTCCAAAAGTGTTAATCTTAACACCAATCAGAAATAAATTATTGTTCATGACGACTCCATCATATCAGTTTAACCAATGCTTGCACCCCAGCATTTCATGGTTATGCTAATTCACACTACTGGATGCGTATACAGAAGAGCGATTATCCATTTGTAAGAGTAGAGCTAAACCGGAGGGAGGTAAAAAGTGATCGGCTTAACGCCTACTGAGTTAGAACGCTATCATCGCCAAATGATGCTCCCGAATTTTGGCGATGCAGTACAAAAACGTCTCAAATCAGCAACGGTTTTAGTGACGGGTGTAGGAGGATTAGGCGGTACGGCAGCACTATACCTTTTGGTAGCAGGTGTTGGGCGATTAATCCTAGTTAGAGCCGGGGAACTGCGACTTGACGATATGAATCGTCAAATTCTAATGACAGATGATTGGGTAGGCAAGCCACGGGTGTTTAAAGCACAAGAAACTCTCAAAGCGATTAATCCTGATGTTCAAGTGGAAGCCGTTGATGAATATATCACTCCTGAGAATGTGGATTCTTTGGTAAAATCAGCTGATATAGCGCTTGACTGTGCCCATAACTTTACAGAGCGCAATTTGTTGAACGAGGCTTGTGTACGGTGGCGTAAGCCAATGGTGGAAGCAGCAATGGATGGAATGGAAGCTTACTTAACCACGATAATTCCGGGTGAGACTCCGTGTTTATCTTGCCTGTTTCCAGAAAAGCCTGATTGGGATCGTCGCCGTTTCGGTGTTTTGGGTGCTGTATCTGGAACACTTGGATGTTTGACAGCACTGGAGGCAATAAAAGTAATTACAGAGTTTGGTCAACCTCTATTGTCACAACTCTTAACAATGGATCTGACTCGGCTAGAATTTGCCAAACGTCATTCTTATCGCCTTCCAGATTGTCCAATATGCGGTCATATTAAGTCAGTTGAAGACTGATAATAAAACTCTTCGTCGTCGCTCTGTCTTCATTCATCATAGTCTTGAGCGATCAACAGCGTAACTACAGACCTACCTTTTATTTAAAAGTACAGTAATTTTCAGGTAATTAGACTACGTTCGTAGGAGATGAGCGGTGTCGTTCGCAAGAGCCAACGATTCATATCAACAATAGACCGTTACGTCTTCACCACATTCATCTGCAAGATAACATAGAGCTTTGAAACGCAGAGCAACGATTTCTTCGTAGAGAGGATTTAATTTACACATTGATGGAATATCCCTAATAGGGAGTTGTATTAGTTGCAACTGCTCTGAGTGGCGCTAATGGTGCAAATATGAAGTTTCAATCCCTAATAGGGAGTTGTATTAGTTGCAACGGCATAGTTCTGAAAGCTTTGCCATATATAGTTTTCATGGTACTGTTGCGCGAGTCATTTAATATTGGCATAAAACTTTCTCCACTGTCAAGCCTCAAATCGCTAGAACTATTACTGTGTATATTGCGCGGATGATTGTTGACTTTCTTTTGCTCAGATTGCCTACCCAATAAGGGTTTGAGGTGAGTTTAGAAACCATCGAATTTTCAACACCTACCCATCCGCGCTATTGCTGCCCACACAAAGCAAGGAGCTTTCTTATATAAAATTGTAGCAACACATACGCACTTTTCATGGAGAGTAGTGCTAGAAGAATTAGGTGACGAGGATTTTGGAAAAGCAATTGTAGCTAGCAAGGTCAAGGGAATCGCACGCTTTTATAGCTCTTAGATGCAATGCGAGCAATATGTGGATAGAGACGCCATGATTGAAGCGTCTCTACATTTATTTTTTGAACATGTACGTGATTCAAACGAAAACCGTTCTAGTTCACATTTATGCTACTTTCCCATCACTGATAATCAGTTATCAGCTTGTCTCTGCCAGAGCGTCGTCAATCGAAGCCTTAAGCTTTTTAGCTTTGCGCCGTTTCGTCAAGCTAAATACTCGCTCTGCATCTGGCGGATTAATGGGTTGGGGTGAATAATCCAGCAAGTCTCCCGGCGTAATCGGCTTCTCCAAGTCTTCTGCTAGCTCATTCAGAGCATTGCATAACAGGTTTAATGCCACTCCGTCCAACCGTGGCATCGTCTTTGCTCTTCTAAGGCTAGACATCGAGTTGGTGCTGATATCTAACTTCTTGGCTAGGTCTACACCTTTGACATTATACCTAGCCATCACTTCTTTTAGTCTCCACCTAATCAAAGTCATAAGCATATAAATCAACACTTTCACTCTAGTGGTACAGATAACAAAACATAAATCGCCTTTTGTCTTTTATTTAATTCATAATTAAGTTTAATGAATAATTAACATAAAATGCATAAATAAAAGCCTAACTTGTAATATAATATTTATTAAAGAGAAAGCGATCGCCAATTCCGCCAAGAATTCTTACGATCGCCTTTAGTAAAAACCCCAATATTGGCAAAACCAATACCGGAGATTTAAATAAACTTAATTTATATGATGACACAGGTTCAAGCAAGGCTCCTGCCCAACGGTGGACGCTACTGCCAAATCCCACCTATCCACGAAGCTGATGATCTGACGGGAAAAACATTGCAGCAGATGATGGATTCGGAGGGATTGAGCGCACAGCGTATTGTAGCAGAGGCGATCGCACTACGGCAGGCATTCATTGAAGGACGATTGGTAACTGTGGAGTCAGCAACTATGCTGCCGTCTGAAATCCCAATTGAGGAGTCGCCAGATCTTCAAGATGAAGATTTATTAATTGAGCGAAAGGATGTAGCGATGTCTAACGGCAAGCCCAACGGGAAAGTAGTCGCCTCTGTCGAGAAACCCTTATGTAGTTCTCCCTTACCGCAGAACTTCTACGTGTTGACTGATGCGGAAGTAAAATCAGTCTTCGTAGAGGAATTGGAGTCACCGGAGCAATTTGAGAATGGCAGTGCTGATAATATGACTAATGAACCAGAACCAAAATTAGATGCTGATACAGTTAAATATGCTGATGACGCCCCCGAAGAAATCAAAAAACTATTAGAAGCTAAAAAAGTTGGGATAATTGTTGATTTCAAGGAAGTTTCTACTGATATATATCATGCGAGGCGGCGTGGTAGTCGTTTTGGGGAAGTGATGAGAAAGTTTGGCTTATATCATGTCTGGTTGATCACTTGTAATAATGTTTGTAGTTGCGCTTTAGCGCTCAATTACGATTAAGAGCGTACCCCTTCGGGGATGTCGCCTGCTCGCCAGCGCACGGACAGATTCTTCCCTTGGGAAACGCAAAGGACGTACTGTCCTCAACTACGAGCCAGAGAGATATTGGATGTGACTCAACGGAGAAACGTGATAAGTTATCTTCATTCTCACTGTATTGAGTTATCTCATATCCGGTTGATTAGTCAAAATTCCCGTATATACTTTATCCTTGTTGGTTAATTTGGTTTGCTTAATCAAATCAGTAATAACCTTCACCAGATCCTCTGGCTCAACTGGTTTGGTAATATGTCTTTGAAACCCAGCAGCGATCGCTTGCTGTTGATTGATTTCTCCGGCATAGGCAGTCAAAGCTATAGCCACAAAGTCTCTGCCTTGAAAGCTTGTCATTGCCCGAATTTGCTGCATCAGCATATAGCCGTCCATCTCAGGCATTCCAATATCGCTGATCAACACGTCAAAGTTTGTTTGCTTAAAACTTTGCAAAGCGGCTCTTGCGTTTGATGTTGACGTAATGATCGCACCGCTTTGCTCTAGTACAAAAGCAATCAAATCTCGTGAGTCTTCCTCGTCATCGACGAGCAAAACTTGCAAATCTGCAAGGATAAGTGATGAGGAACTCCGGATGAGGGATGAAGAAGTTGATTCATCCAAACGCCTTTCGTCTTCATCCTTGAAAAGCGGCAGTCTGACTGTGAATGTAGCTCCCTGTCCCACTCCAGCGCTGTCTGCGTAAACGGTTCCCCCGTGCAGTTCCACCAAGTGAAGAACGATCGCCAACCCTAAACCTAATCCCCCAAATGTTCGAGTTGTCTTGCCATCAGCTTGACGGAAGTATTCAAAGACATGGGGAAGGAAGTCTGGACTAATGCCAATGCCTGTATCCCTAACTTGAATCTGAGCTTGCTCCCCTATGCGGTTGAGTTGAATTTCCACGCTTCCACCAGCAGGTGTAAACTTAACAGCGTTAGAAAGTAAGTTCCAGATGATTTGCTGTAAACGAGCAGAATCTCCAAGGATTTGCCCTACGTCTTTTTCAAAAACTGTCTCAACTCGAACCGATTTAGCTTGAGCCGCTAACTGCACGGTTTCCATCGCCGCATTGATGATTGATACCAGGTTAACTTGAACCATGTTGAAACTAAGTTTGCCACGCAAAATGCGAGACACATCTAACAAATCCTCAATCAGTTGCACCTGAAGCTTGGCATTACGTTCGATTATTTCTATAGCAGCAGCCGTTTTTGCGGTATCTAATCTACCCCTGCGAAGTAAAGTAGACCATCCCAAGATCGGATTCAGGGGCGATCGCAACTCATGGGACAGCACAGCCAAAAATTCATCCTTAATTTGATTTGCTCGTTCGGCAGCTTCCCGTGCTGTTTGTTCTCGTTGCAAGATTTGTTCTCGTTCGGCTTCAATCTGCTTGCGCGAGCTAATATCTTTGAAGATAACACCAACTTTCCGGCTCTCCGGTTCTCCAATACGGCAGGCATAAACTTCGTACCAACGGTTCAGTGCTTCGGCACGATTCTCAAAACGAGCAGGTTCACCCGTCAGGGCAATTTTACCATAAATCTCAAACCAATGCTTGTCATGTGTTGGAACGAGTTGAAGCATCCTTTTACCTTCTGCTTGTAGGAGTCCGGTGTGTTTCTCAAAGGCCGGATTGGTTTGCAAAAAGTAGTAATCGATCGGCGTATTGTTTTCATCAAACAGCATTTCGATGATGCAGAAGCCATCATCAATGGACTCAAATAGCGTTCGATAGTGTTCCTCCGAAAGGCGTAAAGCCTCTAATGCCTGTTTGAGATCGCTAATATCGATGAGTGCGCCAGGAAAAGAAATGGGGTTACCTGCCGCATCATACTCTACTCGCCCGCAGGCCGACAGCCATCGCTCCTCGCCACTGGCAGTCCGAACGCGGTATTGGGCGGCATACACCCCACCCGATTTGATTGCTTGATCAATTGCGGCTGAAACGCTCAAGCGATCTTCTTCGTGGATGGCGTCGATAAACAGCTTGATGGGCAACCCTTCTGCAGTCGCTTGAGTTTTGTCTACGGCAAACAAGTGAGCAAACGCTTCATTGACAATGACGCGATCAGTGTTAATCTTCCAACGCCAGGTATGAACTGATCCTGCCGCTAAAGCGGACTCCAATTGCACGTGCGCTTCTCGCAAAGCAATTTCCGCTTGCTGACGTTGGGCTTCAATCTGCTTTGCTGCGGTGATGTCCCGTGAGATAGATAAAAGTTGGACAACTTGTCCTGATGCATCTTGAATCGGCGTGACAATTACATCCCACCATTTCGGCTTCCCCTTTACGGTCAGAAAATAGCCTTGAAATCGCCCAATATCCCCTACTCTAGCAGATGCGAGCGCGGCTTGAGCCTGTTCATAGTCTTCCTCCTGCCAGAAATTAGTCCAGTCACTGTTGAGAATCGATGCCGGATCGTCAACTTCCAAAAGATCTCGCCCCCCTGCATTCAGGTAGAGGATCTTTGCTTCTAGTGTTAAGACTTTTATACAGTCTTTGCTGCTGTGTAGAATGCGTTGCTTTAGCTCTTCGCTCTCTCGCAGAGCTTCTTCGATTTGTTTGCGATCAGTGATATCAATCAGACAACCGTCCCAAACATCTCCGCCGGCGGTTCGTAACACACGTGCTCTGGCTTGAATCCATTTGAGTTTACCGCTAGGGGTAATAATTCTGCCTTGCCAGTCCCAAGTGGCATTCTCCACGGCTGTGGCTACAGATGCTTGAAATGTGGAGCGATCTTCGAGATGAATCTGGTTCCAAATTCTACCTGCGTCCTGTAATGCCGCTGATGGCTCTACTTCAAATAAATCACGGCAACCAGAATTGACAAAGGTAAAGTTATCTGAACCATCGGCAAGAGAAATATAGCGATACACCATCCCTGGTATATTTGCCAGCAGGCTCTGGATTTGGGCTTGGCTCTCCTGTAGAGCTTGTTGAGCATCAACAGCCGTTTGACGGGCGCGACTGTTTTGTAAAGCTGCGGCAGTCATATTTGCCAAACTCGTCATGATCCGCATATCTTCGCTATCAAACTGCCGTTGCTCATCGTGAGAAACGATCCAAATAGTCCCTAGCGGTTGCTCATCAATGACGAAAGGAATGACTAAGCTCTCAAAAATCGTGGGTTTCGCCTGTTTGAAGTAAGTAAAATACCGTTCGGGGTACAAATAAAGTTGTGGCGCTCCGCGTTCTAGGCAGACTCCACAAGGGCTAAAATCCTTTGGGATTATCCCTTGCTCATATTGCTCCCATTCTCCAGCTATTACTACCCAACGAAAAATTTCCTCTCCACTGGAAGATAACTCTAGTAAGCTGACGCCAACAGTTCCCGCTTGACAGAGATCCCTTGCAATACCAACAAGGGTTTTGAGCATGGTTTCGGGCGATTTTGCTAGTTGCTGAGCCAGAGTATGTAAAGCTTGGTTCTCTGCTTGCAAGTTGAGTGTTTTGGGCGAGCGACGAGATAGTTCTGAGGTAATCAGAACTTCTTCTAGATTAATCTGCTTTCGCTCATCATCTATCATCACCAAGCTCCATTTCAGGGAAATACTGATTCAATAATGCTTTTTCCGGCACACGTATCATACTGAGTTGAGTTTTCTTAACTTAAGTGCCATTGGGCACAGCGTACTATGTTGGTTTTCCCAACGATTCACGGTTTTGAATGAAACGCCTAATAAAGCCGCAAACCGTTCTTGAGAAAGATTGAAGTGTTGCCGCAGTTGACGCACTAAATATAAGGTTGAGCTTGGCTTCGTAATTGGCATTGTTATTTTTTATGCCTTTTCACTTAGAATTATACGACGAAAGGGATAGTACTTGTCTATCCTTTTAAAGAAAGTTGTCCCACCTACCAACTTATATTCCATTAATGCTGTGCTAATGGGTGCCTATTTCTCAAAGATTTACAAGTAAGATTTACGTATCCCAACTTATAAGTCATAATTTCACTATTATCATAAGTATTGAAAATTACTTAAAAACTTCCAATTGTTTAATGGCAAAATGCAATTGTCACACTTCTCAGCAATGGGACTTACAAAAAAGAAAATACTCCCGAGGTAGTAGGATGATTAAATCATCATAATATAGTATTTATATAGGGGCGATTTAACGGCGCTTTGTAAATTTATTCACCCTGTTGTTTTCTGATCAACTGCTCAACGTACTCACTAGCACTTATTTTTGCTCTGGCTGCTGACTCTTGAACTTGTAGCCAAGACTCTGTTGTGAGCCAAATTGTTCTAGGTTTTTTCAGTTCTTTATGTAAGACAGGTTGATTCCTCAATCTTTTTTGTCCTTTCCCTATTGCCATGTTTGTTGCCAACGTCTATGCTAAGCTTATTTTAGCAAACAAAGGAGGTGATTTTTGAATGCTTAAGAAAAAGATACCATTTTTCATTACAGAAGTACCTTTAAAAGTAGATAGCGCTCAAGAATCTAAGTTATTGTCAATTGATGAAAAATAGTCATATGTACTCTTTAAACAATATATTAAAACCATACAGTGTCGAGGAGTTCTTAAAAAAGAATTGGACGAATAAAGCAGTCTTGATACCTAGCGAAGGGGAGAATAAATTTGCTCATCTATTTTCCTGGGACACAGTTACATATTTGTTAAACTTTCACGCCTTAAAATACCCTGAACTACGCTTGGCTTTAGATGAAGAGGTACTTGATGAAAACGCGAATGCAGATCTCATCAAGCGATGCCAAGAAGGTGCAACTCTCATTATCAATGGAGTACATAAACGAATACCAGAACTGGCTAATTTTGCCTCCCAAGTAAAATATGATTTAGGATGTGGTGTACAAATCAATGCTTACGGCTCATGGCCACAAAAACAAGGTTTTTCTTCCCATTATGACACGCATGAAGTCTTTATACTACAAATAGACGGGACAAAGAAATGGTATGTTTTTCCTGATACATTTAAATATCCGTTAACTGAACAAAAATCCTCTTCTTTGAAACCGCCTGAGGGAGAAGCTTACTTAACATGTACGCTCAATAAAGGTGATGTTCTTTACATTCCTCGCGGTCATTGGCACTATGCGATCGCACTTGATGAACCTTCATTACATCTAACTTTGGGAGTTCATTGTCGAACTGGCATTGACTTTTTAGAGTGGCTCGTTAACCAGCTACGCGAAGAGGAAGATTGGCGGAGAAGTCAACCCATAGGTATAGATACACGAGCTATAGAAAGCCATTTATCGAATTTAATAGATAGATTAGATAAGCATTTTTATTCTCGTAATAGTTATGATGAATATATCAGCTATCTAGACAGCTTGTACAAACCAATAGCTCCTTACTCTCTACCATATCAAGCAGGGTTTGGAATATTTGACCGTGGCACTGAAACAAAGTTCAGAAATGCTCAGTTTCAGCGCCTGAGAATTTCAGAACAAGTAGACGGTAGTGGATGCACAATTATCATTGCTGGGAAGGAAGTATCTCTCATGGGTGTACCCATTACTGTTGTAGATAAATTATTCCATACAGAAACATTCACTGTTAATGATGTTGTGAATTGGCTACCAGATTACTCCTTAGAAATGGACATTATCCCTTTGTTGTCTCGCCTAGTTGTAGAAGGTATTATTTTCGTTGACAGTTAAGGTGAAGATTCTAGCCAAAGCAGCTCTCCTCATATCTTGCACCTGTACATTAGAATGTTAATTTCAATGGACAGGTGCAACAGACGTCAAGAGAAATTATGTAAGGGCGATCGCAGGTACGGCTTTCTGTGTAGGGTAGGGGGTGGTCATTTTACCTGTGTACATGCAGCACTATATGATGCTGACACGCAATTTGTTTTATACAGGGTTGACTCGGGCTAATAC
>JAQYWP010000270.1 GCA_029379285.1 Rhizonema sp. PD38 | reverse complement strand
CATTAATGTTCCATCTCTCAAAATATATATCTCATAAACTTTACAAAAATTATTATTTTAATGAGTGGATACATCAGCCTATTGTTAGTTTCCCTTAACTCTAACGATAAGTCAAGGTCAGCTATCAACTTGTTTTACTAAGTGATAAAAATCATCGGAAAGCGCAGCAGGGTTAAGAGAAAACGTGTCTAAAGTAGAAAAAATCAAAATTTATCCAAATATCTGTGCTTGTCCTTAAATTTGGTAAAAGAACGCCGTTAACAGTCAAATAAAAATTGTCCCTTACGTAAAGTTGAAGTCAAGGTTGTTACTTTTGTCTTTAGAGAATATGAAACACGCAGATGATGTGATGCTAGAGTTGGCAGGAATTGTTGCTCGTGATCAAGTTAGATCATGTCCTATCGATTATGAATATGGTAAGTTTCATATTCTTTAAATCTTTAACCCGTATGTATTTTGGAGTGCTTTTCACCCCGTCAGCCATACCCGCAATCCTAAAAAAACGCTGAGTACCAATATCTACAATGGTGCGTCTGAAGAGAAAGTTTCTACCATCTTCTCGTCCTGTAATTCTGGTGTTTGAATGATAAATGGTAAATCAGCTCCCACAAAACCCCTTAGGATGCGTGCTGGAGTTTCTGGAAAAACGATAAATAGAGAATATATATTATTAGTACCCTCACTCAAAAAATGAGTGTAGCGGGGAGGCATCAGCCACTCATATTCTTTATCCAGCCAAACTTGTGTTTGTCGCCAACGCCCTAATAAGTCAGAAAAGTCTTCATGAGGACGATGAATGAAGACAAGAATTTCGGCTCCTGTTTTAATTTTCCACTCCGGATCGCACATCAAAATTGCCAGTTCGCAAGGTAGACAAGTTGCTTGTGCAGGTGTTGTGTTGTCACCACGAAAGCGGATAATTGGTAGGGGAATAGTGATAAGACTTTCATCGGGACGCCGCAAACTGGGAATCATTTCTAAATAGGGGCGGTGCTGCTTGAGGAGTGCGATCGCAGCTAGGCGATCACAACATGAAGTTAAGCAAATTTCGTAATAGTTTTTTCTTACAGACATTGTTATTTAACTAAAAAACAGGTAAGCAATCAGTAATCAGGGGTCAGTCTTGAATGAAATCACATAAACTTATTGCTTGAACCGTGCCTCTTCAAAGTCATATATGCTAGTAGCCGATCTTATTTAAAAATTCTGATTTCCTACCCTTTGAGTATTTTTGTCTAAATCTTATACTTTTAACTTCTAACTGATAATTTCCTAACCAAGTTTATCAAAGACCTTAAACATAGGTAGATACATTGACAACAAAATTGTACCTACCATTCCACCCAGAACTACAATCATAACTGGTTCTAAAATACTAGTGAGTGATTTGACTGCCTGTTCAACTTCGTCCTCATAGAAATCAGCAACTTTCATCAACATACTGTCTAATTCTCCAGTTTCCTCACCGATACTAATCATTTGAATTGCCATTAAAGGAAATACTTTGTCTCTTTGTAAAGCAAGACTAATAACGCCGCCTTGTTGAATGTCTGTACGTGCAGCATCTATGGCGTTGGCAATTACTTGGTTTCCGGATGTATCTCTGACAATTTCTAAACAAGTGAGGATTGGTACACCTGAACGTGTCAAAGCACCAAATGTACGGCTAAAGCGAGCTACTGATGATTTTTGTATTAAATCTCCAAATAAAGGTAATTTTAATGAAATACGGTCAATAGTTTGACGCCCAACACGAGTTTTATAATACTGTTGATAAGCAATATTCCCTCCTATAAAAATCCCAATAACGACAAAAACTCGCCAACTTCTCAACACTTCGCTTATCCATAGCATAAACTGCGTTAAAGGCGGTAACTCTGTTCCTAATTCTATAAAAATTTTCGCAAAAATTGGGATGAGAAAAACAGTCATGCCAATGAAAATAGTAGTTGCCAAAAAACCAACAACCATAGGGTAAGCCATTGCTGATTTAATTTGGTTCTGTAACCGAGCAACATCTTCTAATAATTTGGCTAAGCGATTCAGTACTTCATCGAGCACACCGCCAACTTCACCAGCCTGAACCATACTCACATACAAACCATCAAAGCATTCAGGATGCTTGCGCATTGAATCTGATAGATTTACTCCATTTTGGACATCCGCACTAATGTCTAAAAGAGATTTTTTCAATTTTGGGTTACTACATTGCTCTGACAATACCCCTAAACTTCTAACGATTGCGACTCCTGCATTCGTCAAAACAGCAAATTGACGGGAAAAGACAGCTCTATCCTTAACAGAAACTTTGACAAATGAGTTTTTAATTTTTTGGATGTCAAATTTAAAGCCTTGAGATTGCTTGATATCTTGAACGACAAAACCTTGCTGTCTAAGATTAGTTCGGGCTTCCACTAAGGATTCTGCGATAAGTGTTTCTTTTCTATATTTTCCTTGCGAATCCCGAATACGGACAACGAATGTTGGCATATAGATTGTAAATTGTGAATTGTGAATTGTTAATTGCTAATTGTTAATTGGTATTTTTGGAGAATAACCAACAACAATTAACAATCAGAGTATTATTTCTTCACAGCAATACCATTAGCAGCAGTTGGTGCTGAGCCACCAATGAGGCGTTGGATTTCGTCTGGTTTAGAAGTCTTGGACATTGCGGATTCAAAAGAGATTGTTCCGTTTTTGTAATAATCTGCTAAAACTTTCTCTAAAGTTTGCATACCCAATTTGCCACCTGTTTGGATGGCAGAGTAAATTTGTGCTGTTTTTCCTTCCCGAATCAAGTTGGAAATAGCAGGAGTAACAATCATAATTTCTTGTGCCATGATTCGACCAAACTCACCCGGCTTGGGATTTTTCTTAGGAACCAAAGTTTGGCTGAATACTGCTACTAGGGAGTTAGACAACTGTACTCGCACTTGGGTTTGTCTTTCATGAGGAAAAACGTCGATAATCCGGTCAACTGTCTGTGCTGCGGAACTAGTATGTAAGGTACCGAATACCAAGTGTCCTGTTTCTGCGGCAGAAATAGCTAAGGAAATTGTTTCTAAGTCGCGCATTTCCCCCACTAGAATAATATCTGGATCTTCCCTTAGCGCTGCTTTTAAGGCATTGGCAAAGCTTTTCGTATCTTCGTTCAGTTGCCGTTGATGCACTAAGCTTTTAATTGGTTCGTAAACAAATTCAATAGGGTCTTCTACTGTCAAAATATGTTCTGCTCTAGTGCGGTTAATCAAATCAATCATTGCGGCTAGAGTCGTCGTTTTACCAGAACCCGTTGGCCCTGTCACTAGAATTAGTCCTCTAGGTTTATGTGACATTTCTTTGACAACATCTGGCAAACCTAATTTTTCAAAATTAGGAATTTTGGAACTTAATGCTCGCAAGCAAGCAGCGTAAGCACCACGTTCTTTATAGACATTGACGCGGAAACGAGCCAATCCTTTAACGCCGTAGGAACAATCTAACTCCCAATTTTGCTCTAAGTTTTTACGTTGGGAGTTATTGAGCATACTAAAAATTAACCTTTGGCATTGATCTGCACTCAACACCTCATCTCCAATAGGAGTAAGTTTGCCACTGATACGAAAGTAGGGAGGTAAGCCTGCTGATAAGTGCAGATCGGAACCTCCCTTTTCAATCAATTGCTCCATTAAATCTTCAATCATTAAATCCATATTTATTATTTGTCCTTTGTTATTTATCTTTTGTCTTGACCAATGACTAATGTACGGGCGGGTTTTACTGTATTTTTCGTTTCCACAGGCGGAATTTTACAATGTAACCCGCCCCTACTAATCTTGAAATCTTGGTGTCATGCAATAGGGACAATCTAGCCATTCTGGTTTTAATTCAGCTTGACAAGTCCGGCAGGTAAGACTACTCTTGCGTTTGGCTTTTAACTCTGCTTCTAAACCTGTATCGGTGAACGTTACGCGTTCTACTTCTTCTAAGGTGGTGTCGCCTTGACGCACTAAATCTATGCTGTAGGCTAATAAGGTTTTCATCCCCTCTTCTACGGCTACTTCTTTAATGCGTTCTGTTGGCGCTTCTTCGGTAATTAGGGTTTGTAAGCGTTCGGTGATTCGCATAACTTCATAAACACCACAACGTCCCTTGTAACCAACGCCATTACACTTAGGGCAAAGCTGGTTATTCGCTTTGGCTTGTTGAATTTCCTCTAAACTAAGAGTGTTGGCTTTGTAAAAGGTGACTCCAACTTCAAGGGAAGCTGATAAACCATAGCGAGCTAGCTCTTCGGGAGTAGGAGTGTAGGCAACGCGACAAGTAGAACAAACACGTCGCACCAGACGTTGTGCTAACACACCAATCAGAGAACTGGAAATCATGAAAGCCTCAATGTCCATTTCTCCCAAACGAGCGATCGCGCCTGGGGCATCATTGGTATGTAAAGTTGTTAATACTAAGTGACCGGTTAAGGCTGCTTCAATGGCTGTTTTTGCTGTTTCCTTGTCTCGTGTCTCACCGACTAGAAGCACATCCGGATCTTGCCGCAAGAATGCCCGCAAAGCTGTAGAAAAATCCAGCCCTTTCTCTCGAATCACTTGCACTTGAGTAATCCCTGGTAAGCTGTACTCGATGGGATCTTCTACCGTACTGATATTAATTCCTGGAGAGTTCCGTTCTGCTAAAGCAGAATATAAAGATGTCGTTTTACCAGAACCAGTTGGTCCGGTTACCAGAATCAAACCAAATGGACGCTTTACCATTTCTTGGACAATTTGTAAAGTCTCTGAGTTGGTAATTAACTTATCCAATCCCAATTGGGTTGTAGAGTTATCTAAAATTCGCAGTACCACCTTTTCCCCGTAGCGACTGGGTAAGGTACTAACGCGAAAGTCTACCTTACGTCCCTCAAATAATCGTCTGATACGTCCATCTTGCGGTAAACGCCGTTCAGCAATATCTAGGTTGGAGATAATTTTGAATCGAGCTGTAACGGCAGCGATAATTTTTTTAGGTAAAGGGTCAAAAGCCTCACGCAGTACCCCATCCTTACGAAAGCGAATACGTAAGTTTTCTTCTTGCGGTTCAATATGAATGTCAGAAACTCCTTCATGCAATGCTTTAGCAAGAATTCTATTTACTAGATTGATCACCGGAGCATCTTCAGCACTCTTCATCGCCGCACCCAAGTCAGCATCTGAGTCTTCGGGTGCTTCGTCTACATCAACGTTAAGATTTTCTATATTTTCTAAATCTTGATTAATATCTGTAAACTTTTGTTGCT
The DNA here is from genome assembly GCA_029379285.1 of Rhizonema sp. PD38. GTDB lineage: Bacteria > Cyanobacteriota > Cyanobacteriia > Cyanobacteriales > Nostocaceae > Rhizonema. Next base: position 4,122 of record JAQYWP010000270.1, on the reverse strand, counting down.
CTATCTGCTTCTGCCGAACAACGAGTTCATTCAAGTAGCGATTGATGAGCTGCTGGTAGTCTTCTTGAGTAATGACCATGCGCTGCAATGCCAAACCTTGTGGGCGCAAGATGCGATTGAGGTCATCCGATGCCTCAAGATTATCTGGCTCGACCATCGCCACTAATATTGAAGGTGGGTTTTGGTCTTCATTTTTCAACAGTGGCACCAATTGATGACGACGACAGATATCCACTGGGATTAAGGTGTCAATCAGATGATCTACAGTACTATTACCAATTTGGTTGACTTGTGGATCAAGGAATTCAACACCGTGAAGTATTTTGAGTTCAAATAGCTGTTGTTGTTTGTATTGCCTAAGTAACTCTGGAGATAGTTGTCGTCCTGAGATTGCTTCCAAGACGGACGTTAGAGGAGTGCCAACCTTGCGGCTTTCAATTATCGCCTGCTTCATCTGTTCGCTATTGACATAGCCAGATTGCACAAGTTTGTTGCCGAAGGGTGAAAACTCTGTTCTAGTTGTGAGAGCAGTACTACGCCTTTGTGGTGAGGAGTAAGTCATATATTGAGCAATGAGCAGCGGAAACCTCTGATTAGAGTATTCCCAAAATCTGCGACAGAAATACCATATACAAAGGAGAAAGTCAAAAAGAAAGGCAGAGGGCAGAGGGCAGAAGGTATAAGACAATATAGTAGGGTTTCAAGCCCCTATTGATTGAAGATCACCAACCTCCGGTATGGTGGGGGCTTGGACCAGATTTCTGGCGGCTTTGGCAGAGGTCAAAGGTTTTAAAATAGTATAAAAATTACATCTTACCTTCTGCCCTCTGCCTTCTGCCTTGCCCGAAGGGCTAGTCAGGTTTCATCTTCTCTTTTACTCAAATACGGGAAGCCACCCTTAGGCCATATACGCTAACGCGCTCAGCATTTGTCACAATAGAGGACGGTGACATCACTTCCACAAGAAATGCTGGCAACAAAATATGCCTTGATTGCCAGCTTATTAACGTCAGTAAAGCAAGAAGCCCAATCTGCAAAACGCCCTCCCTTTTGATGCTCGTGCCTTGTTGCTATCGCAGTCTCCATAAGGGTTTGCCATTGTAAGGGCTGTCTCACCAAAGTGAGGAAAATAGGTGAACAGAACATTTAATCCTGTCTTGCCAACGTTAATTGTCGTATAGATTAACAGCTGAAAGATATGGCGATAAACTGCTGTATACAGCATCGTCACAAGACGAGAACATAATGATGGAAGAAAATAACACGATTGACAACACAAGCCAACAATCAGGTGAACAAACAGAGGTAAAGCAAGCAATGATGAGCGACTCTCCAGCCGAAAATAACTCGAATGAATTGGAGCAAGAGGTTACAGAACAAGTGGGAAAGCAGACTAATGTATCCGGAGCTACAGATACCCTCAATGTAGAAGAAAAAGCAGCGAGTGAAAACACGACGGTTGACACCACTGCATCAACAATAGGAGTCACTCAACAAATCGATTCTTTGAAAGCGCAGGTAGAAGATCGCAACATTCAATATATGAGAATTGCGGCAGATTTTGAAAATTATCGCAAAAGAACTCAAAAAGAAAAAGAAGAATTAGAACAGCAGGTAAAGCGGAACACGATTAATGAATTGCTGCCTATCGTTGATAATTTTGAGCGGGCACGAGCACAATTGAAACCTCAAACTGATGGGGAGATGTCGATTCATAAAAGTTATCAAGGCGTTTACAAGCAAATGGTAGACAGCCTTAAGCGTTTGGGTGTATCACCAATGCGTCCCGAAGGTCAACCATTTGATCCCAACCTGCACGAAGCAGTAATGCGCGAACCTACGGATGAATATCCTGAGGGAACAGTGTTAGAAGAGTTAGTACGCGGATATAACTTGGGCGATCGCGTGCTGCGTCATGCAATGGTCAAAGTAGCTGCTCCGAAGGAGGATACATTACCTTCAGAGGAAAATCAGTCAAGTCCAGCCAACAGTTAAAAAAGTATCAGCTAGTTTTCCTGTGTTGGTTGCTGTTGGTTGATGAGTTAAGTCCTTGGACACTTTGAAACGCGCTTTAGGAACTGGCGATTTTGTCCGATGTTTTTTGAGGCACGGGCGTTACAAGGGCGGGTTGTTCTGTGCGAACAACCACCAACCATCAGCAAATTACTGAGTGCTTTTGACCAACAATACTATTCTTTGCTTGCGTGAGCATCGCGTATCTAAATGCAAAAAGGTAGTCCGTAAAACTTCACTCCTTGAACTTTTTAGCCTTTATAGACTCAAATTACAAGGGAAAAGCACTCAGTAAAAATACTTTTATTTATGGGAAAAATTATTGGCATTGACTTGGGTACTACCAATAGTTGCGTCGCGGTTCTTGAAGGTGGTCATCCGATTGTTATCAGCAATTCAGAAGGCGGACGAACCACTCCTAGTATTGTGGGATTTGCTAAAGGGGGCGATCGCTTGGTTGGTCAACTCGCAAAGCGTCAAGGCGTTACCAATGCCGAGAACACAATCAACAGTATCAAGCGATTTATTGGTCGTCGCTGGGATGAAACGATCACAGAACGCGATTGCGTACCCTACAAATGTGTCAAAGGAAGAGACGACACTGTTGATGTCCAAATCCGCGCACGTAACTATACACCCCAAGAAATCTCCGCAATGATTCTGCAAAAACTGAAACAGGATGCGGAAAATTTCTTGGGTGAATCGGTTCAAAAGGCAGTGATTACCGTCCCGGCCTACTTCACAGATGCCCAAAGACAGGCAACCAAAGACGCTGGGATCATTGCCGGACTAGAAGTGCTGCGGATCGTCAACGAACCAACTGCAGCGGCTTTAGCCTTTGGATTGGACAAACAAGAACTCGAAGAGCTCATCCTCGTTTTTGACTTAGGTGGTGGTACCTTCGATGTCTCGATCCTACAACTTGGGGATGGAGTGTTTGAAGTGAAAGCAACTTCTGGCAACAACCACCTAGGTGGAGACGACTTTGATAATTGTATTGTGCGCTGGATGATAGAAAGCTTCCAGATAAATGAGAATATCGACCTTTCTGAAGACAAAATGGCTCTACAACGCTTGCGGGAAGCGGCAGAAAAGGCGAAGATCGAACTCTCCAGCTTGGTAAATACTTCGATTAACTTACCATTTATCACCGCTGATGAAACTGGTCCCAAACATTTGGAAATAGAACTCAGCCGTGCCAAATTTGAAGATCTGACACGTCACCTTATTGAAGCGACCATTGAACCGATGATTCAGGCGTTAAAAGACGCAGATCTCAAACCACAAGATATGAATCGGATTATCTTGGTGGGTGGTTCCACCCGCATTCCTGCAGTTCAAAATGCCCTAGTCAAGTTTTTTCCAGGTAAAACTCCTGATCGCTCTGTTAACCCCGACGAAGCAGTCGCACTAGGAGCTGCTATTCAAGCTGGAGTGCTTGGTGGTGAACTTGATAATCTTCTCCTGCTGGATGTTACACCTTTATCACTAGGAATTGAAACCTTGGGAGAAGTCTTTACCAAAATCATCGAACGTAATACCACAATTCCTACCAGTAAGTCTCAAGTTTTTTCCACGGCAGTAGATGGGCAAACTTCGGTAGAAATTCACGTTCTCCAAGGTGAACGGACAATGGCAAGAGATAATAAGAGTCTTGGTAAATTCTTACTGACAGCAATCCCCCCATCTCCCCGTGGAGTACCACAAATCGAAGTCTCTTTTGAAATCGATGTCAATGGCATCCTAAAAGTTGGGGCACAAGATAAAGGTACTGGTAGAGAGCAGAGTATTTGTATTACCAATACAGGTGGTTTAAGTGCCCAAGACATAGAAAGGATGCGTCAAGAAGCTCTTGTGTTGGCGGACGAAGATTTGAAGCGCAGAGAGTTTGTTGAACTCAAAAACCAGGCAGCTAATCTTATATATAGTTACGAATCAACCTTAAAGGATAATGGCAGTTTTATTACCGATTCCATGAAGGCTTTAGCAAATGAAAAACTCTTAAAACTCAAAGTAGCTATGACTATAGAGCTAATCTCTGTAGCAGAATTCAAACAGCACTTGGATAACTTCCAGCAAACTCTATTTGCCATTGGAACTGATGTCTAC
>JAQYWP010000269.1 GCA_029379285.1 Rhizonema sp. PD38 | reverse complement strand
ATACCAAATTAGGCGTAGAAAACACAAGAATAATTCTGATCTAATCAGTTTATTTTTCAATTTTGTAAGTTATTTTTTAAAACTAGATCGCTACCAGAGAGTCAATCAAAAAATTTATCAGCATATAGAAACGCTTTCACTGTCTAATTTTGATAAATTTAATCGTTTATCGGGTCTTGTTTTGCCAGAACTGATAGGAGTGAATCGAGGGGAAGTTGAGGATTGGGTGCGTATGGAATATACTCAAAACGTTATTGGAGAAGTAATGGCTGATAAATTGATCAAAGAAATTAGAGAGTTATTTCACAAATGGGAAGAACAAAACTCATCCAATACAATTCCGATGGATGATTTAGCGGATAACTTAATTAAACTGCTGAAATCTAATCTATTAGGTGAGGGAGAAATTACATGAAATTTCCGTTTTATTCAGGGATCGGAAACCGTCAAAAATCTGAGTTACCAATAACTCTACCAGTGTCTCCACGTTCTCAATTACTCCAGCCAGAAAATTATATTGCAGATGCAGGCTTGAAAGATGCGTGCAATGTAGCACTGTTGCTAGGACAACCTTTACTCCTGACTGGTGAACCAGGGACAGGGAAAACTCAACTAGCTTATAGTCTGGCATGGGAACTTGGTCTTGACCAGCCGTTGAAGTTTGAAACTAAGTCCACTAGTATTGCTCGTGACTTATTCTATACTTATGATGCGTTAAAGCGTTTCCAAGATGTGCAAAGTAGAGTTACTGCGACTAATTTTTTAGATTATATTACTTTCCAAACTTTAGGATTGGCAATTTTACGTAGTAGAAATCCAGATGAATTCAAGCATTTATTACCATCAGAAATCCTACATTCCGAGAAAGCTCGTTCTATAGTTTTAATTGATGAAATTGATAAAGCACCGAGGGATTTTTCCAATGATTTACTCAATGAATTAGAATTAATGTATTTTCGGATTCCCGAATTAGCAAATGAGAAAATTGTCGGAGATCCCAAATTACAACCGATTGTAATTATTACTAGCAATTCTGAAAAAGATTTACCAGATGCTTTTTTGAGGCGTTGTATTTATTACAATATTCCCTTTCCAGAATCTGATCGCCTGGGGGAAATAGTTGCTAATCGTTTGGGGATAAATGCTGGAAGTAGTCCATTTTTGCAAACCGCCCTCAGTTTATTTTACAAGTTACGTTCTTCCCAAATTGGATTGAGAAAAAAACCTGCAACTTCTGAATTATTGGGCTGGCTAATAATTTTGCAAAAATTTACTCATGAATCAGAAAATCCTTTAATGCAAAGGGAAGTAGTTTTTGGTACTCTGAGTAGCTTAATCAAAACTGCTGAAGATCAAGAAAAAGCTCAAAAAATTGTAGAACAGTGGATGCAGGAACAAAAAAAAACAACCTAGATTGGCTAAATCCTGATGTCTTGATGGAGTTCATTGATGAACTCAGGGAAGCAGGTTACAAAATTGGCATACCTCAGTATATTGCAGCCCAGGATTTAATATTAATACTGATTGCTCAGGGAGAAACTCTAGATAGTCCAGAACATCTGAGAAATTTATTAGGACCGATTTTTTGTAGTTCACCAATTGAGCAGGAAGAATTTCAGCAACGTTTTGACCGTTGGGTAGAATTATTTAGCAAAACCAATCTTTTAAAAGGGGAAGTAGATGTAAAAGCCGAAGCATTTTCAGCTGAACTAGAAACAGAACGCGCCCTCTCCTATCGAATGCAGCGTCTAATACTTCTCATTTCAATAACTATTTTTATATCTATTCTCCTATTTCCATCCTCTACGGACAAGGAAACTGTCATAAAACTGTTACCACACCAACAGTCAACACCAACAGTATCTTTAACACCAACAGTACCTCCAACACCAACAGTACCTCCAACACCAACAGTACCTCCAACACCACCAGATCCACCTCCAAGCTTGCAATTTTGGCAAAAACTGCTATTTTTGCTGACTGTCGATGTTGTTGTAACTGTCTATGTTGTCGTATTTTTAGTCTGGCGACTGTGGTGTTTAGTCTGGCGACTGTGGTGGTTGTGGCGTGCTAACCTATTTCTGCAACGTCATAGTACAACACAACAACCTAAACTACAAACTATTTCTATTACTGGGTTTGAGGAGAACTTATTTCCCAGCCTTGTATTGTTAAAAATTGCTCGAAGTTTAAGGTATCGCATCCGTATTCCATCTAACGAAATTGATGTGAATAAAACTATTGATGCAACTCTTAGCCAAGGAGGGTGGCTGACCCCAGTCTATCGAACTCATCAAGTTCTCCCAGAATATCTCTTTCTGATTAACCGCACTAGCTACCGAGACCATCAAGCTAAATTTATTGAAGAGATAATTGAGGGTCTGAAACAGGAAGGAGTATTTATTAACATCTATTTTTTTGATGATGATCCACGAATATGTTTTTCCAATGATGACGAAACTTTTCCATTAAGACTAAGAGAAATTACATCAAAATATAGTCAACATTCTCTGGTGATGATCTCTGATACAGAGAAATTTTTTAGCTCTATTAATGGGGAATTAGAACCTTGGGTAAATCAGTTGACAAACTGGGAGAACCGGGCAGTTTTAACACCTATACCTGTGGAAAATTGGGGATATCAGGAATTAGAACTTGCACAAGAGTTTATTATTTTACCCGCAACACTGAAAGGTCTAGAGGTGTTGAGTCAAAGACTGCGTCAGGGATGGGCGACTTATTTTGTTGGGGAAGAAACGCGAATACCTCTACCAGATTCCTTGCGTACACGTCCTTATCTGTGGATAGAACGTAATCCACCACCAACTGAGCAGATTAATGCCATGTTGGACTCCCTAGAAAAATATCTTGGTAAGCATGGCTTTTGTTGGCTGAGTGCTTGTGCTGTATTTCCAGAGTTGCACTGGAACATTACTATCAATCTAGGTAATGTTCTGAAAATAGAGTCGGGAGCATCTCTTTCTGAGGTGTGTTCATTAACTGATTTAGCTCGTTTACCGTGGTTGCGTTATGGTTATATGCCGGACTGGTTGCGTGTTTACCTGATTACAACACTTACCCCAGAGCAACAGCAGATAATCCGGACTGCGCTGCAAGATTTGCTAATTACGGCTGTTCAAGGTTCTGTAAGCAAATTGCAATTAGAAGCAGTAAGACAATATCATCGGTTTCTGCCAAAATTAGCTAATTCAATCCTTTATTTAGTATCTAAAAAAGCGGCTGTTGATAGTCCTTTACGGGATTATCTCTTTATCAGTTTTATGACAAAACAACCACTTCTTACTGTAAGGGTATCGGATAATTTTAGTCGCTTTATCTCAAAACAAAATGGAAAAATTAAACGTAGGCGATTTTTACAGATGCTTTTTTGGGGATGTTTAGGGTTGATGATCGAGGAGGTTATTCATCAGAGTTCAAATTACATCTCCAAAATAACTTACATACAATCAATACCTGGTGCTGACACACTGGTAAACGTAACTCTCGACATGATTCAAGAAGCCACCAAATTAATTGGGTCAAAACCACGTTTTTGGGGACGCTATTTTCAGGGAAATGATAGAGAAGGACAATACAGAGGAGCTTTAGAAAATAAAATCCTGCATGAAAACGGAATTAGAGTTGCTCCTATATGCAGACAATACAATCTTGTTGGTGGCACTTACGATCAAGGACAAGAATTGGGTAGCATACATGCATCTGATATCTTAGCAATCTTTGGAGAAGATTATCTTTTAAATCAGGGCGGAGTTTTTTACACTTTTCTTGATGTTGAGGGAGTTGGCGGTCAACCCTCATTATCTAAAGAGTTTTACAAAGGGTGGTCAGAGGGTGTTGTTCAAGCCAGTAATAAAGTGAAGTTGCTTCCTTCGGTCTACCTGACTTACTCAGATAAGACAACTTTAAAAAATTTAAGCGCCGCAATCAAAGAAGGTGCCCACTGTCACGGTCTTTGGGTTGCAAGTTATGACAATAAATCCCAAATTGGCCCCTGGAATCCAGAGAGAGTAAAGCTTGAATCTCCAGTTCCTTGTAAGGTTTTGCTGCGTCAGTATATTGGAGACGTAAATTCAACACGTAAGATTAACATCTCAAGTAGTATTTATGATTTCAATATCATAAATCCCACTTTAGATATTCCAGCTTTTGTAGTGCTGAGTCGGTTTATCTTACCACCTGCTTCCTAAGAAGATGGTTTGATGTGAGGTAACCGTTCAGGGGGGTAACGAGAGAATAAGGGTTACAGCCGATTTAATTGGTTGATATAGCTTCGGCTCCTCAAATTTAGTAACGATTGAAGGGTTGTTAGGCACTTATGTTTTCATGAATGATTAAAAAATTCAACTTCAATATTTCTGCCTAAATAGCTTTTTCTGTATATACAGTTGAGGTTCTTTTATGACTATTGTTTGTATAAGTCCCATATAGGTTTGTCCCTCGGCAGGACATTTTATTTCGCGGGCTTATGTCTAATTCGATTATTCTTCTACAGCCCCAAGGGATTTTAAGATTGTTTTTTGAGCGGTTGTGATACCAGTTGTATTGTTAATATTCATACCTTCATATGGTCTAGTGCATCTTAAGGTTTGCCAGCATTCACCTGTTTGCAGATACCAAAGTTTAATGGTTTGATCTTCGCTACCGCTGGCTAATATGCAATTATCAGGACTAATTGCAATTGTCCATACTGCTTTATCATGTCCTGACAATGTTCTCATATTTTTACCTGTATTGGCATCCCACAATTTAATTGTTTGATCGTCGCTACAACTGGCTAAAATCTGACTATCTGGACTAAATGCTACCATGCGGACTCTCTGGGTATGTGCAAGTAATGTCTGCACACATTGCCCGGTATGCACATCCCATAGTTTGATGGTTTTGTCGCCACTGGCACTGGCAAGTATGTTTGCATCGGGGCGGAAAGCTACGCAATCAACTTTATCTTGGTGCCCAACAAGTGTCTGCACACATTGCCCGGTATTCACATCCCATAGTTTGATGGTTTTATCATCACTCGCGCTCGCGAGTATGGTACCATTCGGATGAAAGGCAACTGATTTAACTCGATTTTGATGTCCGAATAAAGTATACAGACATGCACCTGTTCGCGTATCCCAAAGTTTTACGGTGTTGTCGCGACTAGCACTGGCTAAAATATCGGCTTTGGGGCTAAAAGCAACAGAATGTACCCAAGCTTCGTGCCCCCGGAGTGTTTTTAAACATTCGCCTTGATGATTCCAGAGTTTGATGGTGTTGTCATCGCTACCGCTAGCTAGTAGACAACCTTGAATATGTTGAGGAGCAAAGGCGACTGAAGATATTAAGTTACTGTGTCCAACTAATATTGATTGGCATTTACCTGTGTTAATATTCCATAATCTGACTTTTTGATCTTGAGAGCTACTGGCTAATGTTTGACTGTCCGGACTGAAAGCGAGAGATAATATCCAGTTACTGTATCCTTTTAAGGTTTTTAAGCAACGTCGTGATGAGATATCCCATAGTTTGAAAGTTTGGTCTTCACTGATACTCAGTAAGATTTGATTCTTTAGATGTAAATCAACTAACCAAACGCGCTGATGATGTTCATACCAGGTTTGCAGACATTCTCCTGTCTGAGTGTCCCATATTTTAACTGTGTTATCTTCGCTGCCAGTAACGATGTTGTTATCTTTACTAAAAACTACTGACCACACATGGCTGTTGTAATCTGATAGAGTTTTAATGCATTCACCGGTGGATATATCCCAGAATTTTACCGTATTCCCATTGCTTCCGGTGACTAAGGTTTGTCCATCGTGGCTTAAAGCAATAGCAAGTTCCCAATTAATATTGATATGAAATACTTGTAGACATGCGCCTGTTTGGATATCCCACAATCTGACAGTGTCATCCCTGCTTGCAGTAATTAATGTTTGCCTGTTTGGATGGAAAGCGACAAACATGAGATTATTCGTATGTCCAAGTAAAACCTGCAAACATTCTCTGGTTTGGATATTCCATAATCTAATAGTTTGATCGTCGCTACCACTGGCTAAAGTACTTCCATCGTCGCTAAAAGCAACGGATTGTACACCTGATGTATGACCTGTTAATATTTGTAAGCATTGTCCAGTTTCGACGTTCCATAATCTGATAGTGTGGTCAAGACTACCGCTGGCGAGAATTTTACCATCTGGGCTAAATGCAAGCGATCGCACCCAAGCAGTATGACCTTCAAGCTTGCAAACTTGTCTAATTTTGTCAACCTCCCATAGACATATATAATGTTCAATTGCTGTGGCAAATAAGTTATCGGTAGGGCTGAATTTAGCTGCTAAGGTACTACCTAAAGTTTGGGTAAATACTGATTGACTTAAATCTGAATTAGCAAAATTTGTTTGTTGTAAGTTGATTCCTTGGAGATTAGCTTGCCAAATAGTTAAGTTAGAAAAGTCATAGTTATTTAGTTCTATCTCCAGTTGTTGTAGAAGATTAATGATATTACCCGCAGCATATCCAGGTTTCGGAGGTGTAGAGGATTTGAGTTGTGATAAAAGTTGATTAAAATGATTTTGAATAATTTGCTTATTTACCCAATAGGTTAATAATTTTTGGGCAATGGGTTGGAGAATAAACTGAATTTGAGCATTTCTGATGTAATCTGGGATTTGGACTTGAGTTAAAGCATATTTATTTAGTGTTCCCGTTTCTCCCGCATAAATATCTTGGGTAACTTGTTCAATTAATTCTTCAATTATATATTCCATTACCACTGGTTGCTGAGTGAATTTAGTAGCTTGATTTTCAATTAAGCAACGCGATTTTAAAGATTCTAAAGCTGTGATTAAATCTCGCATAACAGAATCGATGAGATCGCTTTGTAACTCTTTTAAAGAGACTGATTCCCGATGAATTGCCAACCAATACATTACTTTTTTTTCTAAAATAGAGAGCCGCTCAAACTGTTGGGCAAGCAAATCAAAAATATCGCCAAAGATAATTGTACCTTCAAGTAAAAAATCAGTAATGCTACCAGAGAATAATTCCTCAATCGTCGTAGATACAATCTTTAGCGCCAGAGGATTACCAGCATAACAATCGACTAAGCTATTGATTTGATTCTTTGATGGCGATAAACCTTTTTGTGCTAATATTAATTCTCCTTCTTGAGAACTTAAACCTTTTAATGAAAGCGCTCGCACTGGTAAATTATCGCCTTCCCTAGTAACCAATCCTCTAGGTTTTTCTCGACTTGTAACCAAAAAACAACTTTGATGGCGAGTATCTCCTACATCTCTCAAAATTTGCCCATAGCCTTCATATCCTTCAGAGTAATTTCCTACTTGTTCCTCACTGTTTAAAATTGATTCGAGATTATCCAAAACCACTAAACAGCGAGAAGTACGCAGGCACTCAATTAATTGGGCTATTTGTTTATCTAAGGAATTTGCTAAAACTAGATGATTTTCTTCAGATAAAAAACTGATTAGCTCGCTCAATAAATCTTCTACAGGTGGCGCATTTCGTAAGCTTCGCCAAATTAAATAGTCAAATTGATTTTCCACGTCTTCTGCTAACTTGACAGACAAAGCAGTTTTTCCTATTCCCCCCATACCAATTATTGTAATTAATCGGCATTTATCTGTAACCATCCATTGTTTTAATGTGTTAATTTCATCATCTCGTCCGTAAAATATCGAAACATCAATCGCTTCTCCCCAATCCTGAAGTTTTCTTTGCCTTCTTAGGTTAGTATTTGCTTGAGTAGAATTAAATCTAGTTTGCTCACCAACTTCCTTTAAATTCATCCAATTTGGTGGTTCTTCGGCAGGATTAGTAAAAATTATGGGTAACCAACTAGCGGAAGGAAAATCATCTTCTAATCCTTGTAATCTGCGTCGCGCTTGCTGTACTGACATATATAAAGATTTTTCTTCAAATGCAAACGCTTGTAAAAAATAATTAAAAAATTCTTCTGCCACCTGATTTGGCACGGCTTCACGCATGACAATTGTCGTCGGTATATTTAATTTTTCCAAGCTATGAGCTAAACCCAATCCGTCGCAAGAATTAAAAATTACTAACTTCAAATTCTTTGACAACGCCGCTTTTAATCCCTCGGCTAATTGTTCAATCGTTAAACTATTATTTGTCGGACTTTCATTAATATGAACTATTCCGCTTTCCTGATTAGTTTGACTATGCCCGGCAAAAAAGAGTAGATCCCAACCTTGTGAATCCCAGAGTTTCTCATTAAATTCTTTCCGTGAAGGCTTGACAAGAAACTCTACTTCTGCATCAGGTAAACTTTGTAAAAATTTCTGTTCTTTTTTTAGATCAATACCTTGAGAATTACCTAAAATTGCCAAAATCCTCACCTGATTTCTCGAAACTTCTGACAATGGCAACTTAGGATTGCGTTTATATTCAGTTCTTGAAAAAGAAATTTCTGAACGCGGATAATCTTCAAAAAAACTGCAAAGATGCCAAGGCAATTTTTGGATAGTGATATCTTGAGTTTCGATAATAATCCGTATTTCGTCTGCGGGATTAAGTGTAGCACGTACCTGTCGGCTAATACTCACAATTCCTGGTGATTCCAGCCAAGTATTAATACTTAACTGTAATTGTTGACACACATTATTGAAGTCTACAACAGAGAAATTTGTGATTGCACTCTCATCAATTTCCAGTTCATCATCATCTTCTTCTTGTGATGCTTGCAAATGAGGACTATTTCTAGTCTTATCTTGCACCAATGAACTTGGTAGGCGATTGTACAAACACTGATACATTAACAGCCACTTTCGATACAAATCAACTAAATTGGATGCTGGTGGTAAACTACCGATAAACTGCTGCGGACGAGGATTATTTAATGTCCATAACCCAGCACTTACAACAGGAAATCCCTTGTATAAATTACCATATCCCAGATTGATGACAACAGAATAAATCATGATGCGAGTATATCTACCAGGGAAATCGAGGCTAAACGTTTATTCTAAAATATTTGACACGTTTCATTCTTACTTGACAACCGAGGATAACTTTATGAAAACTGCTTAAATAGGTTAGCTCAAAAAAAACGTGAATATGTAAACATTTTTTTCCATCCTCAAAAATTTACTAACAAGTAACTCTCTTTTCATTAACAACGCAAAGCTCTTCGGGCATCTTCTGTCCGGAAGACTTTGTTTTAATGTAATGTTATGTTTATTCACAGGAATTGATTTATCTATTGCTATTGATGCAATGAAGCCGAAGAGGAGTAGTAAATCAAATAATCCCATCCTTTACCTGGAAGGCTAGGACAAATACAAAATCAACTGCCAAGCCCTTTTCCTTTTCTAAATTAAAATTACCTCTTAGGGAGGATATAAATAT
>JAQYWP010000021.1 GCA_029379285.1 Rhizonema sp. PD38 | reverse complement strand
CGATTGACAACCCCCAAGCCTTTTTAACTAGTTTTGACCGCAAACTCCAATTCGTCAACACTCATTATGAAATCAGTCGCCGAGACACCATCCCCCCTCCTCACCTGCGGATTCTATCTTCTGGCAGCTTTGGCATTATCCGCCAACGTCAACTGCAAAAAGGCATTCCAGATTCTCAATTGAAGTTTCCCCACATTAGCGAAGATCGGAATTTTCTCTCTGGCTTACCTGTAGAACAGGAGGTTGAATTGTAAAGAAAATCGGGAATTGGTGTAAGTACATATATAGGATTGTTATGTACATTGCCCTATACGTTACTGAGTTTGGCGATCGCCATATGCAGCCACGAAAGGAAACAAAAAATTAGCCAAATTTTGCAGATGTTGTGACTTGAACTACCGCGCTCAATCCATGCAGGGGTTATGGACAAGCACTTTGGCAGGTAGAGTGTAGGGAGTGCAGTCACTTACAGTTTCTAACCCAATGACGAAAAGCGCGAGTAGTTGCCATTTCTCCAGTATTTCTAGTTTCTTGAATAAACCGAGGAATTTCGGTAACGGGCACAGGGAAAAAGGTAGGGCTGAGTTGAACTTCTGAATATTCTTTGTCATAGAGTCTATAAACTCGCAGTACACTATCGTTGTACCGCCAGAATTCAGGTACGCCTAATGAGGCATAGAGACGTAATTTGTCTATTTTTGGTCTAGAATATTCTACTTCCAATACCAAATCGGGTGGTGGATCTTCGCTCAAGTCTATATTTTCTTTATTCCTCACTAGGGACTCATTTTGAATATAGTAACTACTATCTGGCTCACTTCCCCTTTCTACGTCTTCCCTTGTTAAAGTAAGTGAACCTGCACGCTTAATTTCTAAGCCCAGTTCTTCACATAACACTCCAACGAAAACTTCGATGACACGGTTTGAGTTTTCGTGTGGCATGAGTGGGGACATAATTTCTATTATTCCATCATCATAGGCAAGTCGGTTTTTCCGCTCAGAACCCATTTCAGCTAGCATAGTTTTGAATGTCTGCCAACTAATGTTTTCGAGTGTTGTCCTAGTCTCTCCTGGTGTTGATATTATTACCATGATTCAAGGGTTTTTGATAGTAAAAAGTGCTTCGTCAGGATAAGAGCGCTCGAGAGCGCAACTACGAAGTTTTATAATTAAAGACAAAACCGCAGGCAATATTCGTGCAGCTTATGAACGCGATCGCACTTACTATCCCCTATCTAAATGCTAAAAGATTCGTTGAACTCTGCCAAGTTAATCAGGACTTACAGTTAGAACTGGCTGCAACTGGAGAAGTAGTAATCATGCCGCCAACATACCCCTGGACTGGTAAAAAAAATTTTGGAATTGCTGGTCAACTTTGGGCGTGGAACGATCGCACTAACTTAGGCATTGGCTTTGATTCCTCTACTGGCTTTACTCTCCCTAATGGTGCTGTCAAGTCGCCGGATGCCTCCTGGATAAGTCATCAGCGCTGGGAATCTTTAAGTGAAACTCAGCAACAAGAAGAATTTTCTCCTCTGGCTCCCGATTTTGTCGTAGAATTGCGTTCCAGTAGTGATTCAATTGAGAAGCTGCGCGAGAAGATGTGGGAGTATATCAACAACGGTGTTCGCTTAGGTTGGTTGATTGACCCGAAGACAAAATACGATTCCGAAGGCAATTGGTTGCTAACAGATACCGAACTAGCTATGAAAGAGCTAGAACTTGAACAGCAAAAGCGACTCAAGTTAACCGAAAAGTTGCGATCGCTTACGGACGAACAGTTAAAGGCTTTAGGCATTGATCCTCAGGAGTTAGAATAATTCAAACCTAACGTTCCATCACTCTCGAAAAACGCTCATCTCAGCGAAGAATGAGAACTTTGATTAAGCCAAGGCTCTTCGGCTTTATTTTCTAACATTAATTAAAATTCATCGCTTAAGTTCGGAATTAGAGTGTCCAAAACCTTTGAGTAGGTGCTTCCTCCCTACCTGCTCTCTTGTTAGGTTAATAGTTGATTGTAATTAACCATTAACGCTCTTAAATCTTTACCAAAGTTTTGGCAATTTTCTAGTCTTCCATCTTAGTTCACAAGCTAAAGTTGCGAATTATATTCCCGTTCTTTTATCTTCTTGTAAAATTTGGATGCTTCCGTGCTTAAACCCAATTTCTTAAGTAAGAAATATTTATAAGTTTCCCAGCTCGATACACGAGATGTACTTTTGAATAACCATGCATCATTATCAACTGTAAAGGGAGTTCCAACCTTAGCTACAAGAAATGAAGAAGTTTTATCTGTATTTGAGACTAACTCTTCCCAATTAGCTGGCTGTTTCTTGCCCCAATTAAAAATTTTATCTAAACTTACGACTTCTAAAAGTTCCCTTCTAATTAAAGATGCTGAATTTCCAAAATATTGAATGGGATGAGAAAAAACATCATTTCCAAAATAATCTTTACCTGGTCCCCACTGTCCCCCGGCACTTCTATCTATATGCATTAAATTTATTGCCAGAATATTTTTATCTTCATTAAGAATAGTAAGACCTTGTTCCAAGATATTAATACAGTCTCGATGTGTTCCAACTATTTGAATATCGTCATCTAGATGAAAAATATAATCTGACTTACAAAGATTCAAACTAATAAGAATTCCAAAATTACTATGAAGTGGATGGCTTTTAGTATTATATCTTACGCTATCAAAATGATTGATTTGATTGGATGATTGAAGTACTTTCATCGCATTGAAATCAGGGCTACTATCATCTAAAAATATTTTTTCAGCAAAAGGAAGCTCTAGTAGTTTAGCCCAGCTTTGTATAGCACGACGAGCAATTAACGCGCGGTAATAGCGTAACGACTTAATATATGAGCATGTAGAAAATGATGTTTTTTGCCACAAATCATTGCTGAAATTTTGCATATTATGTACTTGTTTCCACTTTCATCCTGTATTGAGAGCAAAAGTTAGAGAAAGCGCTATCAACATAATCTTTTCCTAAATTCGATTGTATTACCAATCTGCAAAAAAATTGTGGCGCTCCCGTCAGCCTCTTCGCTTAATTTAAAGTATGACACTTCGTGCCACGCTGTACGATATCAAAATTCGCTCATTCAAACATTTTGAACTACATAACCGCCTAAAGGTACTCTCCTGAAAACGGAAGACAATGACAAGAGTGATTAAAGATTTACTAAACACTTTGCCAGAACCCAAAAGACAAAACTACACGTGTCGTTTTCATCCGCCATTTAAAAAACGTATGTACTACTATAACGTAGTACGTGAAGCTCGCACTCCTTGAGTACTCTATCCGGCAGACTTCACACACTTGGCGGCTTTCAACTTCCAGATCTCTTTTAGGTAAAAGTTGTGCTGTCATTGTTAGCCAATTAAGTAAAAAATTAGAAGAAGGCAATTAAGTTAAAAAAATATTCCACAAGGAAGATTGCTAGCTAATAAAATTGTAGTATATCATTTTTTCTAAATTGATTAACTACCAGAGGCAATTTTTAACTTAACTACCAAAAGAAAGATTTAAATCTTAAATCAGTCTGTCAATATTAGAGACAAGATTAAAATCGTATAGGTGGGCTACTTAACTTGCATTTTGGAAATATGGCTAAGGAAAGACTTGTAAAAAAAATATACATAATTTAGATTAAAAGAACGCAGTGTTGCTAAGTTTGTCAGCAAAGAGAGTGATATTTACCTCGTCAAAACTTTACTTAAAGGAGAAATTTTATCAGCAAATAAGTTAACTTCTAAATTAGATAGAGACTCCTATGACTAAATTGAAACATGAGAGATGTGATGGAATGAACCGCGCTTATCTAAGCCATGTTGCTATCGTGTATAGAGTTCATTGTCATATGAGACGGTAGCTCTTTAAAGATATAAATCAACGCTCTTCTGAATACTCTAGCGTCGCTATATAACGGCGTTGGTCAAGAAATGCCAAAATAAAGGTTAGCACCCTAAAATTTAGCTTTACGAATTGTAGACTGTTTGCCATTAAACGCATTTCATAGGTAATTTCATGTGGATAGTCAGACTCGCTTTACGTCTCCCATACACATTTGTCATCTTGGCATTAATGATTGTGCTTTTAGGTGTCGTGACGATACTGAGTACGCCAGTTGACATTTTCCCAGCAATCAATATACCGGTAGTAAGTGTAGTTTGGACTTACACTGGGACTACGCCGGAGGAAATGGCGGAGCGAATCGTCACAATTAGCGAACGTTCGATCACGACAACTGTTGGTGACATTGAACACATTGAATCTCAATCCCTGAATGGTGTCAGCGTGGTCAAAGTTTTCTTCCAACCAAACGCCAACATTGCCTCAGCAGTCGCCCAAGTCACCTCTGTCAGCCAAACAATTTTACGGCCTTTACCACCGGGTATTACACCGCCATTCATCGTTCAATACAACGCTTCAAGCGTACCAATTATTCAGATGAGTGTGAGCAGTGACACCCTGCCAGAACAAGCACTCAGTGACTATGCGACTAACTTTGTTCGCACTCGGTTAGCAACGGTGCAAGGAGCAAGTATACCGTTGCCCTTCGGTGGTAAAGCCCGACAGATCATGGTTGATATCGACCCGCAGGCAATGTTGGCCAAGGGTGTTTCTGCCCAAGATGTCACTAATGCTGTGAGCGCTCAAAACCTGATCCTACCTGCGGGTGATGCGAAGATTGGCTCTCGCGACTATGGAGTGCGGATTAACAACAGTCCAGATATAGTGGTGGCCCTTAACGATTTGCCAGTCAAGCAAGTCAACGGTACAGTGATAAAAATCCGCGATGTGGCCCAGGTTCGAGACGGGTATGCCGTGCAAACGAACATGGTGCGCCAGAACGGACATCGCTCAAGCTTACTAAGTATTCTCAAAAGTGGTAGTGCTTCGACTCTGGATGTGATCAAACGCATCAAACAAGCAATGCCACAGGTGGAAGCGATCGTACCGAAGGAACTGAAGTTGGCACTGTTATTTGACCAATCAGTGTTTGTTAATGCTTCTATCCAAGGCGTCATCAGAGAAGGTCTGATTGCAGCAGCTCTCACTGCTATCATGATTCTGGTTTTTCTGGGAAGTTGGCGCAGCACTGTGATCGTCGCCGTCTCAATTCCTCTTTCTATCTTAGTTTCAATCATTGTAACGACTAAGTTGGGGCAAACTTTCAATATCATGACCTTAGGTGGTCTGTCCCTAGCTGTCGGTATTCTCGTAGATGACGCTACGGTAGAAATTGAAAACATCCACCGCAATTTGGGACAAGGCAAACCAATTAAGCGAGCAATATTAGATGGTGCCCAACAAATTGCGACTCCCGCATTGGTAGCGACACTATGTATTTGTATTGTGTTTGTGCCAGTTGTGTTTTTAAACGGGGTGGCAAAATACCTGTTTGTACCCCTCGCAATGTCGGTAGTTTTTGCGATGCTAGCCTCCTACCTACTGTCGCGGACTGTGGTACCTACAATGTCCCACTATTTACTAAAGCATGAAGTGGAGTTGTATGCGGAAGAGGAGGGGCATAATGGTCACGGGAACGGCAACCATCCGCCTTCGCAGACACCAGCAGAAAATGGTAATGGTCATGGAATTGATCGCCATTCACATACCCAGACATTAGCAGAAAATGGTAATGGTCATGGGAACGGTAACCATCCGCCTTCGTACACACCAGTAGAAAATGGTAATGGTCATGGAAACGGCAACCATCCGCTTTCGTACACATCATTAGAAAATGGTAATGGTCATGGCAGCGATCGCCATTCACATACGCATGAAGATGAGTCATCTGACTCGACACAGAATAAGGAACCTGTCAAGAAAGATATTTTCTGGCGGGTACACGAAAAATTTAATCATCAATTTGAAAAGTTTCGCAATTGGTACTACGGTATTCTCACCGCAGCCTTGAACCGCCGTCGGATAGTCTTTGTACTGTTTGGTGCTTTTTGGGTAAGTGCCATAGTACTCCTACCTTTTGTCGGTCAAGACTTTTTCCCATCTGTCGATGGCGGTCAGTTTTCCTTACACGTTCGCGCTTTACCAGGAACGCGCTTGGAAGAGACAGAAATCATCGTTAGCCAAGTCGAAAATGTGATTCGTCAAACGGTGCCGAAAGAGAATCTAAACACCATTATAGATAACATCGGCTTACCTAACAGCGGGATCAATCTTACCTATGGTTATAATGGAGCCACAATTAGTCCAGCTGATGCTGATATTCTTGTCTCCTTAAAAGAATCTGGCTCGACTTATTCTTATATAAAGGATCTACGCCAGAAATTCAGAGTACAATTTCCCGATTTGACTTTCTTCTTTGAGCCGGCTGACATCGTTACCCAAATTCTCAATTTCGGTTTACCTGCTGCTGTTGACGTTCAAATATCTGGTCCAATCCCCAACGCACAGAAAAACTTTGAAATTGCTAAAAAAATCGAAGCGCGAATGTTGCGCACTCCTGGTGCTGTGGATGTCCACGTGCAACAAGTTATGGATGCTCCCTCATTGCGCCTAGATGTAGATCGTACAGAAGCTCAACAATTGGGGATGACTCAGCGCGATATCGCCAATAGCGTCCTGACTTCCTTAAGTTCCAGTGGTCAGGCAGCAATTAACCAATGGCTTGACCCTAAAAAAGGAGTCAGTTACACTCTTGCAGTCCAAGTTCCCCAGTACAAACTCGATTCCATTGATAGTTTGAAGAACCTACCCGTTAACAGTAGTCAAAACTCATCACCCCAACTTTTAGGCAATGTGGCTACGGTGAAACGGGACACGATCATGCAAGTCGTCAATCACTATAACGTTCAACCTGTGTTTGATATCTTTGCCAACTCCCAAGGTCGCGATCTTGGCGGAGTTGCCAGTGATGTGAATAAGATCGTGGATGAATTTAAGCACCAGTTGCCGCGAGGCAGTCAAATCGTTGTGCGCGGTCAAGTGCAAACGATGAATTCTTCGTTCCTTGGTCTGGGATTGGGACTCATATTCGCGATCATGTTGGTTTATTGCTTGATGGTCGTGAACTTCCAATCTTGGCTAGACCCTTTGATTATTATGATGGCGCTGCCAAGTGCTTTGGCTGGTATAGTGTGGATGCTGTTTGTTACCGGCACAACCTTCAGTGTCCCCTCGTTGATGGGGTCGATTATGAGTATCGGTGTGGCGACATCGAACAGTATTTTGATGATTACGTTTGCTAACGAACAGCGTCAAGAAGGTCAAAATGCTTACCGTGCAGCGCAGGCGGCAGGTTATACCCGATTGCGTCCTGTATTGATGACAGCTTTTGCCATGCTGATCGGTATGATTCCCATGTCCTTAGCTTTTGGGGAAGGCGGTGAGCAAAATGCTCCCTTGGGTCGTGCCGTAATTGGCGGTTTATCAGCAGCAACGTTCGCCACTCTCATCTTCGTACCTGTCGTTTATAGTATGCTGCGGCGTCAACAACCTCGTCCCTTAGACGAAGACGACGAAGATCTCGCTCCCTCCGACCCACAAACTGCACTCTCCTTGTCATCATCACAGCAGAAGTAAGACCTATGGATTCTCAGCAACGCCCAACTCCTAATTCTCCAATGGATTCCCACCACCATCCACATCCCGATTCTCCTGTGGATTCCCAACATCATTCAACTTCTGATTTTCCACAAGCAAAAAAAGCTTCTAAAAACCCAAAGCGCGGCATCGGTGGGATTGGTTGGGCTGTGTTGGGTGTTGTTGTTTTTGGCAGCTTGCTAGCTATAGGCATTTTGCCCAGAATAAGCCAACAGTCAGAATTAAAAAAAGAAGTCAAAGCAGAAAGCGCTGTTCCCTCAGTAGAGGTTATAACTCCCAAACGCGGGGAAGCTGCAACCAATTTAGAGCTACCTGGCAGTGTTGTCTCTCTTAACCAAACAACCATTTACGCCAGAACTAGTGGGTATTTACGACGGTGGCTCGCAAATATTGGCGATCGCGTGCAAAAAGGTCAGTTGTTAGCCGAGATTGATTCACCCGATGTCGATCAGCAAGTCGCCCAAGCCCGTGCCGATTTAGCACAAGCTGAAGCCAATCTGGTTCAAAGCCGTGCTAACCTATCCAAAGGTGTTTCGGACTTAAAGCAAGCCCGTGCTAACCTCCTAATAGCACTTCAAACCTGGCAGCGATGGAAAGTCCTTTCACAAGAGGGCGTTGTGTCCAAGCAAGATGCAGACACAAGATATGCCACGTACAAAGCCAACCTAGCCAGCGTCGAGTCGGCTGGAAATACTGTTAATTCGTACAAAGCCAACGTCAACGCCGTCCAAGCTGCCCTTAACTCCAGTAGAGCAAATTTCCACCGTTATGCCGTGTTGCAGTCATTTGAGAAAGTGACGGCTCCCTTTACAGGAGTGATTACGACACGTAATGTAGATGCAGGCGTTTTGATTACAGCAGGTAGTGGTACTAGCACTAACAATACCAGCCTCTATACCATCGCTGCTTACGATACTTTAGATGTCAACGTGAGTGTACCGCAGACTTTAGCAGCGTCACTCCAAGTTGGTCAAACGGCAAAGATTTCCGTCCGAGAGCTACCGCAACAAATATTTATCGGGAAGGTCATACGTACTAGCAACGCCATCGACCCAACGACTCGAACTTTATTGACTCAGTTAGAAGTGCCGAATACGAACGACATATTGCGACCAGGAATGTATGCTACTGCCATCTTCTCTATAGACCGTGCTAATCGTCCCTTAACTATACCTGCCAGTGCTTTGGTCATTAATGCTCAAGGTACCCAAGTAGCAACTGTTACCAACAATCAAACAATCCACTTTCAAAAAGTTGCTCTTGGGCGAGATTATGGAACTGAAGTAGATATTAACTCTGGACTCACAGGAAACGAACAGATCTTGATCAATCCTACAGTAGATCAAACAGAAGGTTTGCGCGTGCGTCCAGTTGTGCAAAAGAAGAAACCTCCGACGCAAGGAAAGTAAATTGGTATCGCAGTCCTATTTGTTGACTGTTAATAGTTAACGGTTAACTTGCATAAAATGTATCCGCTTTGTCAATGAGTACAAATACTCGATTTATCTGAAGAAAAAATTAAAATGTGGGTACAAAAAACCTGGGCTTCGTATAAGCATTTCACCATCAAATCTCAGAGGGAGCAATGCGATGAGCGTGAGGTGGCTCCAAAAATGGGCGATACGGCTTAAGCCGTGGCCAAGGGCATCGCTGATGACCCATACTGACAATCAAAAGTATATTATTATATAGCACTTAACTGTACTGGCTAATTGGTTGATGTAGGCGCAGCCCGCCGCAGGCATCGCTCTTTGGGAAAAAGTTTGTGATCTACTGCTATTAGACTTCTTGCAAAGTCGGATTTCATCCGCTCTCTGAAGAGTAGGGATTCTCATCCTCCCATTTGCTTTTGATAGGATAAATAAATTGAAGTATAAACAAATTAAGGAGGAAAAAATGTCTGGACAGACAACCTATACCGAAGCTTGCAATAATTTTGACAAAATTTACGATGAGGCAATTTCTACAAGGGAACCTGTTATTATTACTCGTGAAGGTTCTGAGAGCGTATCTGTAATTTCCACAGATGAGCTTAACAGTATTATGGAGACAGCATACTTATTCCAATCACCTGAGAATGCAGCGCGTCTTGTAGCAGCGATAGAACGTGCCAAAGCGCAGACTTTTCAGCCTAAAACCATAGATGATTTAAGACAGGAGTTTAGGCTTGTCGAAGAAGAGTAAAAAGTCTAATTCGGAGAATCCACAACAAGAGCCTGTTACCCAATCGGAATCTCCTGTTGATAAGATTTCAGAAAGTGAACTTATATTCGACTCAGAATTTTTGGAAGACCTTACTTATTGGGTGACGACAAATAGAAAAATTGCACTTCGTCTCTTATCTCTAATTGAGGAGATAAGACGTAATCCTTTCTCTGGAACGGGAAAGCCGGAACGATTAAAGTATCAAGATGTGAATAACGTATGGTCGCGTCGATTAACTGAAGCTGATCGCATTGTTTATATGGTTAGTGAAAACCGCATTGATTTTCTTCAAGCTCGATACCATTATAGCGATCGCTAAATTATTTATTAATGGTGGTTCAAGTTTAGCAGTAAAAACAGCAATTTACTAAGCTGTTCCACATTGAAATTGCATTTTGCTATTTTTTAGGAAAAGCGTCAAACCCTCTTTCTCCGACATCTCCGGGAAATGTGCTGAGAAATTCAGGATAATGGCAGTATTCGCATCTAAAATTAGCGCGATTTCGGACAAATTCTTGGATATTATTTGGAATTCTCATGATTGAGATGCAATATTAGCATTTATGTATCTAAAAATCATGTCTAATTCTCCAATAGCCTCTAGTTTAGCAGCTTCTTCTGATGTGAGTAAATCAGCTTTTTTCTTATCTAAAAGTTTTTGCTTACGCAAACCTACTTTTTCAGTAAATTTGAAAAGATTAAGATTGTTGACTTTTTCGACTCTAATACCAGTTGTCAGCCAGGATGAGGGTTTAATTACGATTGTCGTCATAGGAGCATTTCTAGGTGGGAACTGCACTCAACATTTTTGTTAAAACTCCACTGTAAGATAATTGTATGACTTGTCAGGTTCATAATAATCAGCTGTAGCGCGTTTTTCCAGAAGTCTAATATTTGTCCAACCACGTTTTGCTAACATTAATGCAGTAGCAAGCCCTGCTGGACCTCCCCCAAAAATTAATATGTTTTGATAAGAATGCTTAGTTTCCTTTGCGGTAATGGATTCTTTTGTAAGCATATTGTCGTTGGTTTTGGCGTTAACTATCACTTCTAATATACCAATCCTAAATTATTCTTAAGTCTTACCTGTTGACCGTTGAGTATTAACTATTAGATCACAGAACAAATAACTTATCTACAAACTGAACAACACCCCATTGTCCATTTGTTAACCAAGAAGAATCAGATTTAGCCAATTTTTCAACAACGTCAGGCTTTATACCGACTACGACTTCCGATTTTAGGGTGCGTAAAGCTAGCATTGGAGTGGGAAGATAGCATACGATGTCTGCAATGTTAGTCGTGAAATTCCAGTGGCGATCGCCTAACAACCTACGGTAATTCGCATCTCCTTTCACTATCAACAAACTAGCAGCAGATAACTCACTTTTAAGAGCTTCGGGAATTTCCCAAAAGGCTAAAGGCGATGTCCAGAAGAAATCCTCACATAAAACTAACTGCCCTGATGCAATATATTCTTGCAACCGTCGGGCAACAACTATCGCTTCCTGGTTTTGAGAAGCCACTAAAAATTCTGTTGTTTCATGTACATCTTTAATCATGGCATCAGAGACGAAAGTTGGGTGCGGCTTAAGGTGCAGTTTAATTTGATTGGCAACACCACTACCTAAAAGAAAATCGACCAAACATAAGTCACAAATCAATTCAAACCCAGCATTGTCTACGACAAAGTCAATACGTTTATTGCCACTGCTTAACAACTCGATGACAATGGAAGCATCATCAACTAAAATATGAGCTTGTTGAGTTTGAATATCAAAACGACTGCGATCAGTTTCCAGTGCCGACCAAAGACTTAAGTCAACTCGATTTCCCCATAAAGCGAAATACACTAGTGCAATCAAAGCTGTTTGATGGGAATCATCATCTGTATCTAAGGATTTATTGACTTGACTACATAAGGCAATAATTGATTCTATTGATGTTTCTAAACCCTGACGTTTTTGTAATGCAAATGGATCAACTCCTTGCCATTCGCCAGGACGAAAATAATGAGTAATGTTGAGAATAAGTCGGTAAAAATAAGTTTCAGCAAAAAACCAGGGAACATCTACCCAGCGCTGTTGCTCGTATTGTTCTAAATATCTATCCCATGCTGAAAAATCTGCACCAGTGTCATTTAAAAGAGGTGGTATAGTTCCTGATGGCAGAATACTTGCTAGTTTCTCTAAATTTGTATTCACACCAGATGGAAAATGATTTTCCACAGTGACTTGACGGGCGATTTTAGGCATCCGTTGAGTCACTGTAAACTCAGTAAAAGAACCAACTTCTGACCCCACAAGTGGTGGTGGCAGAGGTAATTTAGGGGTGTAGGATGTTGTTACCACAAATTTTCTTCTTCACGCGATTTTCCTAGATATTTTATCAGAGTTGAGCCGAATGACTGTAAATTAATATCTATATAGTCATTCGACGACGAATACATATAAGGTGGTCAACCCCGTTTAGTAGTGCTGATCGCAATGTGCCTGTATCCAGACTCACCCTTCTTTGTAACTGCTTAGTTCAATCTGAAATTTGGCCTGAGGCTCTTTTCAAGGGCGATGGCTTTGAAGATTGAAGCTCAAAGATTGCTTCTCACCTAGGCTTGGGAAAACGCCTCATACTCACGTCTCATTATCAGCCTGTATGACTTGTCAGAGAGCGAGTTATGTCACCCATTTCAACAAAATTCTTTTCATAGCAAGAGTGTTAATCGTCAAGATTTCTGAATGCTTACGCTCTACTGTCTTACTCTAAAGTGAAAAAAAGGAATTCATGTATTTAATTCTTTTGTTTTTAGCAACATTGTTTTTATCCTATTCAAATGGAGCAAATGACAATTTCAAAGGAGTTGCGACTCTATTTGGTAGTCAAACGACGAGCTACAAAACGGCAATTTCCTGGAATTTATTACTAATACCGATGTAGCACCAGACACGGAGTCCAAGTACATGCAGCGCTACACGGGAAAGTTTCTAGGAATCAAAAGTCAACAGTTAGTTGATGCCTGCCATTTCCTTAGTGCTGGGGTTGTTAGCTTTGCCAGAGGTTTAAACGATACACCCAAGATTGTTTCTCTGATCCTAATTATTCAAGCGTTTTCTATCCAGGGAGGAGCGATCTTCGTGGCACTGGCGATGGCAGTTGGAGGATTGCTCAATGCTCGCAGAGTTGCTTTAACAATGAGCAAAAAGATTACGTCTATGAATCCAGGTCAAGGCTTTTGTGCTAATCTCGTCACTGGAATTCTGGTAATTGCTGCCAGCAAATATGGTTTGCCCGTCTCTAGCACCCATGTTTCTGTAGGCTCGATATTCGGAGTAGGGCTGGTTTCCAGGAAAGCGAATGTACTCGTCTTCCACCAAATTCTTCTGTCTTGGATTCTGACTTTACCGATTGCTGCTATTCTAAGTGGATTCTTTTACTTTGTGTTGCATAAGATACCTATGAGCTAACGCAGCGTGCAATAATTGAAAGCAAAAAAGAAACCGCTTGCACAATGAAAACTGCTGTAGGATTACTAGTGACTCTATTTAAACAAAACATAATATGAAATTAACTTTATCTTAACTTAAACTGGAATCAAGAAAGTTCCAGCGATACAAGCTATTGATCTATGTCTCGGAAAAACGAAACTACTGTTCTTGTTTTGGCTCTGCTAATTACAGTGGGATTAGTAGGAGGTGGTGTTTGGTTATTGATTAAACGCTTTGGCATTGACTTGGGTGGTTTATTTCTCAATCAATCGCAATCAGTAGAGCAGTCTAATGTCACAAGTTTCTCCTCCGTGCGAAACGTTCCTTCTGGGGTATTTAACTATGGTGGTAGCACGACTTGGGTATCTATCCGCACAACAGTAGACCCAGTTATTCAATCCGTCTGGCCTCAATTTCGCTTACGATACACCGATCCTGATCGCGGCGCTCCTAGTTCGGAGATAGGTATTAGCATGTTGTTGGACAATCAACTGTCGTTTTCTCAGTCCTCTGTGCCAATCGCTTCGGAAGCATATCAGCAAGCACGACAACGGGGTTTTACCCTAAAAGAAATACCCGTGGCAATTGATGGAATTGCGATCGCTGTCAACCCCAACTTGAACATCAAAGGTTTGACAGTAGCTCAATTCAATGACATTTACACAGGCAAAATTACCAACTGGAGTCAAGTCGGTGGTCCCGATCTAAAAATTATCGCCTACGGTAAAAAAGACCGGGACAAGAGTGCTACTGTTGTCTTTATGCCAACAACAACTGAAGCTTTGCGCCAAGTCGCGATTAATCTAGGGGCTATTTACTATACCTCAGCACCATTAATAGTATCGCAGTGTCAGGTTAAGCCTTTGCCAGTAGGTCGTAACATCAATGAACTTGTTCCCCCTTACAAACCGCCTTTTGTCCCTCTAAGACAGTGTTCGCAACAGCGTAACCAAGTGAATACGGAAGCCTTTCTCAGTGGTCAATATCCTCTGAGTCGGCGATTACTGGTAGTTGTGAAACAAAATGGTCAAATTGACCAACAAGCAGGTATTGCCTATGCTCAATTACTACTAAGCGCTCAAGGTCAAGAATTAATCACGAAGGCTGGATTTGTTGGCATCCGCTAATTCCGGATATTATCGCGATGTGCAAAGCCAAGCCTTACTTATGATTGCTAACTGAGCAAGAAATAAAAGTGTCAGGTTTTGCTCTTTAGTTTCTAGAAGTCTGTTCGATGCTGTCAAACAAATCTTTATTTAGCCTATAAATAGCAGGATAGTGAGATTTAATTCTCATAATAGAAGAAATAATATTTATGGCGGGAACATTGAAAAATTCTGCCATTATATCATCAAGTAACGTTTTCCTGTCTTCTTCAAAATCGTGAAGACTAAAATAGTCTGCTAAACAAAATTCAGCTAATCTCTGGCAACTGTAAAGTATCAGTGAATCCTGTTTGAGGAGTTCGTACTGATCGAGAGCAGCAATCATTTCCTCTACTCGTTCATACAGTTCTTTAATATCTAAATCGCTCTTGTCGAAATCCCTAGCAACATTTAAGAAGAGAAGTGCTGCTCTTAATATATAAGTATCACTCAGTTTAGCACCCACCCTTGCCACTTCCAACCCCAAATTCGCGAATCGACTTGCTGCGTATTGTCTGGCTTCATTGTCAGGTAATAAGGATGCAATGATCTGTGCTGTCTCTTCTATTTTGTGTAATTGGCCATTAAAAAGATGAACGCGGCAGATAAAGAGCATAGCATCAAAATCATGAGCATCAACTTTTCCATCAGCACCAATAGCAAGTTCCGCCCAAGCCAAAGCCTCTGCGTACCGCTTTTCATCAAGGTAAGTTCGAGCTATCTCTAGATAAGGCTCAGAATTAAATGATTCTAGTTTGATAGCTCGCTGAAAGCATTCACGAGCGTTCTGATAGAGTTTAGTATCAACATCATTATCTTCCAAAAACTCAGCTTGCTGTTTGTAAACATGACCAAAGTTACTCCAATAAACCGCCACATCTGGGTTATTTTTTGTTAATGAGCGGTAGATTTTAATTGCAAAATCCCAATTTTGAGTATGAATGTAACAGAGACCTAATAGATTGCGAGCATCATCAGCAGTAGGTACTAATACTAATACCTGCTTTAATAGGGAAATGGCACTATGACAATCTTCTACATTCATTTTCTCTTCAGCTTGAGAAATCAAGTTTTTAATTTGATTACCATACTGCTGAAGAGAGTCATAATTATCTCTGGCTTTTGAATCGTAAAGCGTATTGTAAGCTGTCCGAATCTGTTTAAATTCTTCTGGATATTTTTCAGGACAATACTGGCGAACTAACCGGAAGTAAGCCCGTTTAATTTCATCCGATGAGGCTTGAGGTGATACTTCTAGTAACTGATAAAGTTCATATGTCACGTTACTTGACTCCAATTCGCGCACTTAGAATATCCTCTGCGTAATTATTACCTTATGCTCTAGATGCTTAAATAAATGTGCTGGACAGTTTTTTTCCTAATGGATATTAGTTGCTTTATCCTTCATTTAAATATGAATTCAGAATTCCGAATGATTTTGTCATGCAGAGTAATCTTCCATGTTATTTTCTAAGTCAAATAAACAGTCCACTAAGCGATCGCCTGTTCTTTTAATTTCTAAAGTATGATCGTTGACTAAGTATTTTTTAAGATCCATGACAATATCAGATAATGGTGACCTTTCTTGAGGAGGAATTTCTGCCATAAACCGCTCTGCTTTATGAATTAACCATTCATATTCTTTTGCGATCGCATTTTGCCTCCACAGTTCTTTGAGGCGAAATGCGGCATCAGCTATATCTTGGTTATCCATACGGATGGTTGATTGAGCATACTCTAACTCAATACTTTTGTTAATATTAGGAATGGTCGCTCTTAGCTTTGCAATACCATTAATATCGTAAGAAAACTCCATTTTGACCGGATAAGGATTGCCGTCTACAGCTGGAGGAATATCAATAATTTCTGCAACAATACCTGTATCAATAGCATGTATAGGGAGCTTTGCCTTACCTGTATTGTCTTGATATAAACGAACTTCAACTCGTTTTTGATCTGCTCTTAAAAGAGTATAAGTTTTATGAGTAGAGTAAGGAATCGTTGTATTTGGCTGAATGAGAGGTTCATAGGTTAGCATATATTGTCTGCCCACTTCACTGACAACCTCAATTCCCAAACCGAAGGGAGCAACATCAGTAAGAATAATGCCTGAGTCGGTTTCGATTGAACCTTGGATTATAGCAGCTTGAATAGATGCACCAATGCCAACAGCCAAGTCAGAACCAACATCTGGTGCTTGCCCTTCTTTGCCAAACATCTCAGCAACAAGTTGGCGTACAGCAGGGATGTTTGTCGTACCGCCTACTAGCAATACCCGATTAATGGTGCTAGGACGCAGTTTCTTGACATTCAGTGCTTGCTTAATACACTGTCGGGCTTTGTCTAATAAAGACGCGATCGCCACTTCAAACTCCAGGCGTGTCACTTCCACCTCTAAGTCAACAGATTTACGATTCTGAGTAGCAAAATACGGAATTCTGACTTCATGCGAAAACGACTTGGAAAGAACTTTTTTGGCTTTTTCTGCTGCTTCTTTGAGTGCGCCATAAGCTTTATCAGAAATTTCTGCTTCTGGATTCTCGACTTGAAATTTTGCCTTGAGCAATCTTATTATCGCTTCATCGAAATCTTTCCCACCCAATTGTGGATTACCAAAACTACACTTGACATCAAGGACACCTGCAACCATTTCCAGCACGGTGATATCTAATGTACCGCCACCAAAGTCAAAGACGACAAGCTGTTCTTCAAGTTCAATATTTTTGATGCCAAAAGCTAAAGCTGCTGCTGTCGGTTCATTAATGAGGCGAGTAATTTTTAGTCCTGCCAATTCACCAGCATTCAGTGTGGCGAGTCTTGCAGCATCTGGAAAGTTAGCAGGAACGGAGAGTACAACTTCTTGAATAGTCGTTCCTAATGCTTCTTCTGCATTTTCTTTAAGTTTGCGAAGAATTAAAGCAGAGATTTCTTCAGGGCGGTACTCTTTACCCTGAAGTCTCACAGTTTCTTCTGTTCCCATCTTCCGCTTAATTTCACGAATACCGCGACTGGAAACATCAACCCAACTCCGGGCATCTTCTC
Organism: Rhizonema sp. PD38; assembly: GCA_029379285.1. Taxonomy (GTDB): domain Bacteria; phylum Cyanobacteriota; class Cyanobacteriia; order Cyanobacteriales; family Nostocaceae; genus Rhizonema. The sequence goes on along the minus strand of JAQYWP010000021.1, from coordinate 3,477 downwards.
CAACAAGCAATTCACCTCTAGTATTAATAGCAACAATTGATGGCAGAATTGCCAGTTTTGTTACCGGATCGGGAATCGGAAATGATTCGTGATTCCGATATACGCAAATTTCTGATGTTGAAGTCCCAAGGTCAATCCCAATTGCATAATTTGCCATTCTTTTACTTACTTTTTGACTAATTTTTGTGTGTTCAGCATTTTTTTCGAGTAGGGGCGAGTTTAATATAATATCGCATGTACTCAGATTTTATGATTAAACCTGCCCGGCTGCTTTTGCCACAACAACTGAAGCTTTCTGAATCACATTGTCGCCAATTCTGTAACCCCAACTGACGCACTTAAGGATATGACCTGGTGTAAGCTTTGATTCTTCTTCGTCAACTGCTTCGTGAAATTTTTCATTTAGAGATTCGTCATGCTGCGGAATTATTCGTTCTAATCCTAAGTTAATGACGGTACGTTCAAACTCTGACACAATTTTTTCTATTAACTGTTGATTTTCGTGCGTTTCACAATCTATTGCTCTTTCTAGCAAAGAAAAAAAATCTACAGCCGCCCGTTCCCAATTTTGAACCTTCCACTGAAGTTCCCCATTTTTTTGACGCTGCTCTATCAGAAATTTTTCCAAATTTTGTTCAAATTTCTCATATATTTGTTGAACCGTAGCGCTATTTTCTTGAATAGCAGATGTATTTTTATAATACGCCCGTATTATTTGTTTAGGATCGTCTAACTCAATAGATGTATGTATATAATTATTCAAAGTTTCGATGATAGAAGACTCAATAGAATTTTTTAATGTTTCATTCATGAACTTTTGTAAAGTTTCATTGATAGACTGCTGTAAGGTTTTATCGCTGAACTTCCTGAAAATCATCTAATTTTCTCCAGATAAAGTAGAATTTTCGGGTCAAATGAAGGTAATGCGCGTATGTATTGTCAGAAAGTCATTTGTCCTTGATCATTTGTCATCAAGGATTAAGGAACAACGGGTAAGTATGCAATTGAAATGCGTAATAGCTTAAAACAAATTTGGTCTTGTAATTGTATTTAAAAGACAGAAACGAGAGATTAAACCAAAGATAAGCTGTTTCGAGTTGTCATCAGTCATTAGTCACTGGTCATTTACTACAAAGGACACTTCTTCCAGTCTTTAGGATGAGCGCCGGAATGTCAATAAGAATGCCTCAGTTTCAATAAAACCGACAATGATCGCATTATTCTTAGCACCTCAGCTGTGGAAAGAGCCACTTACTACAGCCTGGCTTTTAAAGGGGGCTGTCTGGTCAAGATTAAGTATATCGTTCTCAATGAAGGAAAAGATACCAGTAGCGCCTGTAAATCTGCCTGAACCGCCAGTGATATTGAAACTTCCAGTTGCCGTTCCTACAAGATTTAGAAAATCAAGTTTAGCTGTACCAGTAATATTTCCAAATAGTTGGTCGCTGCCCTCTCCAAAAAATATAAAATTGCCAGATGGTAAATTTTGTAAACCAAACTCTGCTGCATCAGGTCTAAATGTAACCGTCCCAGTAGCTCCGTCAATTAGACCGTAGTTAGTATTCACAAAGTTTGTTAAACCATATGGAGCATCTTTACTTTGGGCGGTAATCGTTACTCTTGAAACATCCTGTGTAATAGGGACGAAGTACGTCGCATTCATCCTGCATCTAAAGAAAGTAGCAGTGTGACTGATTCACACTGCTACTTGTGGGCTGTCTACTTTAATTGCTGTGAAGAAGACGGATTCTTATAAATATTTCCTTCTTCTAATTATTTACTAGAAGCGATATCCAACCCCTGCTTGTAAACTAAGGGCATCAGCATCACTGCCTCTATATGCATCAATACCCCACTTAGCATCAGTATATAGAACAGTGTTTTTGGCAACTTGTGATTCAGCACCGATGGTCACGACAGGTGCATTCTTATTTCCTAACTGGCTTGCTTGACCATCTTCTGTTTGAAAAGCATAACCACCACCGATGTAGAGATTAGTGTTTTTAGCAATTGGTGCATCGTAAGTCAGTGTTGGTACAATTGCTACTGAATCACCACCAAATAGAGCCGCACCGCGAATGGAAACAGGTGTATTCTTGATGGCGTATCGTCCTTGAACATTCCCACCTAATGTTGCCGCATCATTTTGTCTGCCACCATTAGTTACACCAGCAGAAATACCAGCACCGATGTAGCTACCATTCATACCGCGTGTTGCATCTGCTGTGGTTAATGTTGTGTTTGTTTGAGCGCTGTCGTTATCGTTGGTGCTACTTGTTGTGGTTGTTTGAGAACTGTAGTTACCGTTGTTATCGTTTGTTGTGGTTGTCATGGTCGATGTTGTGGCTGTTTGAGCGCTGGCAATTCCAGCAGAGAGGACTACAGTTGCAACAGCGATCGCAGAGGTGGCTAATTTAACAAGTTTCATAAAGTTTTTCCTCAAAGCGAGTTATATTCAATTAATGTTCTCTAGTACTAGAATCCCCTTTTTCCTAAAATTCAACCTCACACAGTTGGTTCAACTAAGCGGGTGAATCATTTTCACCCGCTCGGGTGAGTAACGGTGAACACTCTTAGGCAATTTAAAATACACAAATTTGTTGTTGTTGCTTTGCCAGTAAAATACACAGAAGTGCAAAGCGCACATTATCTTATGTACAGAATTTTTGTACATAAGATAATGTGTGTCTTTACAGCGGTTTTTAGATAAATGAACCACACTCTTTGTAAGGGCATTCGCCGAACATAGCGTTCTGTGAAGAGTACAACACTGCTCATCCCCTACGACGGTGGTCAATTTACTTGAAAATTGCTTCTACCGCAAGGAGAAAATCCTATTTTTCGTCTCTAAACTATCATCAGCTATTCCAACCGCTTATTGCACGGTTGAGCAAAGACACATAAGCAAGCTTTAAAACCCTTATACAGACAGGGTTGTAAATTTACGAACAAGTATAATGCGCTCACGGTTGGGCTAATAGAGCGCGAAAAATCTGCCAGCCTCCGGAAAAATCGCCCCATGAAAGGTTGTTCTTTTTGTATAGCAGTTGACAATTGGGACGATTTTTCTGCTTCAACGTTGGCTCTAAACCCCTTACTTGTAATGAGAAAACGCAGATTTTTCCGGGTTTGGTGAAACGGTAGCCATAGGTCTTTTTTTTCGCGTGAAGCCAATTTTTTTCAAAGCCCGTGAGATGGTGCGGAGCACGTAGCTCGCAATCAGGCAATCGCAAAGAGTGATCGTCCCCAAGTTTTGCCATCACGTACATTGGGTTTTATGCCCGTGGAAAAAATTGTTCAAAAACGGAGTCAATCCATTCAGTTTTTGTAACACAACTACTATCCAAGGGGGTAATTAATTTACCCTATAAGATATACTACTAGATAGTTAAAACGGCGTAATTATTTAAACATAATATTTAAGGCTAAGGAATGAAGATTAAATAAGATCCATAATTATGGGATCTGCGGCACTGC
>JAQYWP010000268.1:6587-9409 GCA_029379285.1 Rhizonema sp. PD38 | reverse complement strand
GCATGTGCTAATTGATGCATCTGCAACTGCTGTATCACAAACTCCCAATTCACCAAATGCTGTAAAAACGATTGCAGAAAATCAGAGCGACGATTTTGATAATCGAGATAGTAGGCATGTTCCCATACATCACACGTCAACAGAGGAATTTGTTGATTCACTAATGGATTGGTTGCATTGCCAGTTATGACAACCTTGAGCTGATCTTGGTCAAGCACTAACCAAACGTAACCACTACCAAACTGAGTTGCCCCAGCACTTTTGAATTCAGTGGCGAACCGATCAAAACTGCCAAAGCTATTATTGAGTTTCTCAGCGAGAATTCCACTTGGTTGACCGCCACCGTTCGGTTTCATGCAGTTCCAGAAGAAGGTGTGGTTCCACACTTGAGCAGCATTGTTAAAGATAGATGCTTTGCTCGCTTCATTGTAGGTTGCTAGGACAATCTCTTCTAGTGATTTGTTAGCAAATTCAGTTTCTTTGACGAGCGTGTTGAGTGTGGCAACATAAGTCGCGTGGTGTTTATCGTGATGGAACCCTAATGTTTTCTGAGACATGTAGGGTTCTAATGCGTCGTAAGCATAAGGTAGCGGCTGAAGTATAAAAGCCATCGTGAACTCTCCTATCCTGTTGTAGGATATAGCTAGACAATCCCAGCTTAATGTCCGATTCCATAAAATTGAGTACTATCTGAGCAATTCAGATAACGATTGTGTCAATTTCAAGTATGGATTTGAATAGTATTCGTTACAGAGGGAGTATGGAGGTTACGCCCTCGCACATCAGAAACGCCTCTGCCACTCGCTCTATTAGGGTTTCAATTTAAGCTGGTATAAAACCATGATTTTCTCACTGAATTTGTTAAAGATTTAGAACAAGCTGACACAGCTCATTCCTGATTCAGTCAGCTGATCGTTCTACATCACAATGTATTGAAAATTTCATCTTCCGTCACTAAGCAGAAGACAGGTTGTGAACTTAACAATAGGAGTGGGAGCATCCCTATCTTACGATCAGGAACCATATCTAACGAACGATCAGAAGCTTGAAACACTGCAATTGCAAATTTGCGCTCAAACGTTGGCTATAACAGTCGCATCCACGTAAGCACCTAGTTTTGTTTCCTCAAAAATCATAGAAGCATCACCTTGACTTTCGCTCAGTTTTTGTAAATCTACATCTTAAGATAGATGCAATTAATAAGTTTATGTAATATAGGTACATAAGAAACCTAACATTGATTCTACTTTGGAGTTGGAAATGACATAGAGCGGAGCAAGAGCAGTTGAGTTAACCATATCTTGCCGAAACATTCTAGGAGAAGCCGTTGAAATGTAAGATCAAGGCACAAAGATCATTGTGTTGTGAGTCGGAAGCAGGAGTTTTATGATCGCCCTACCTGGAGTCGTCATCCAAAGCAAGATATATGAGAGTTCTGCCTCTCTGGTGTATCGGGGCATTGGAAAGGCAGACAATCGTGCCCTCGTCATCAAACTGCTCAAGCAAGATTATCCCTCTCCTCAAGAATTAACACGCTACAGGCAGGAATATCAAATTACCCGCTCCCTCAACCTGAAAGGAGTGGTCAAGGCATATAGCCAGCAGGACTATCAACGCACACTCGTTATGCTCCTGGAAGACTTTGGCGGAGAGTCCTTAGAACACTGGATAAGGCAGCGACAAGACTTCTGCCCGATATCGCTATCTACATTTTTGCAACTTGCGATCAACCTAACAGATATTCTGGGCAGAATCCATGCTACCCATGTCATTCACAAAGATATTAATCCTGGAAACATTGTCTTGAATCCAGATACTGGTGTCGTCAAAATCATTGACTTTGGCATTGCCACTCGGTTTACTCGCACTAGTCTGACATTTAAAAGTCCTCATGTGTTAGAAGGAACCCTCGCCTACTTGTCACCAGAGCAAACCGGGCGAATGAACCGTTTGCTCGATTACCGTACTGATTTCTACTCGCTCGGTGTAACATTTTACGAACTACTCACTGGACAGTTGCCGTTTTCCACCACAGACATTATGGAACTCGTCCATTGTCATATTGCCAAACCACCTGTTCCGCCTCACCAACTAAATGCGGCAATTCCTAAACCCGTTTCAGATATCGTTCTTAAGCTGATGGCGAAAAACGCAGAGGATCGTTATCAGAGCGCCTGGGGCATTAAAGGAGATTTAGAGGTTTGCGCTCAACAACTCAGAGAAACAGGACAAATTGACAACATTCAGCTGGGAGTGCAAGACTTTTCAGATCAGTTTCATATTCCTCAAAAGCTGTATGGACGAGAAGCAGAGATTGAAGCATTACTGGCGGCGTTTGACAGAATAGTAGCAACAGATTTTGTAACGGATGTAGCAGATGACTTGACGAGGAGACGCACAGATCGCCCATCCGTTCCATCCGCTCCCCATCTGTTGCCCATAATGTTGGTCTCCGGCTATGCGGGAATTGGCAAATCCGCATTGGTGCAGGAGCTCTACAAACCGATCGCGGCAAAGCGGGGCTATTTTATCTCTGGTAAGTTTGACCAGTTTGGGCGCAATATTCCCTACAGTGCGATCGTTGATGCCCTGCGAAAGCTCGTGCGGCAACTACTGGGTGAACCCGATGAGCAAGTACAACAATGGCGATCGCAGCTTCTAAACGCCTTAGGAAGCAACGGACAGCTAATCATTGATGTAATTCCGGAAGTTGAATTGATAGTGGGCAAGCAGTCACCCGTGCCGGAAGTTGGATCGATCGAAGCACAAAATCGGTTTAACCTTGTCTTTCAAAAGTTCATTCGAGCTTGCTGTTCCTATGA
>JAQYWP010000268.1:0-6362 GCA_029379285.1 Rhizonema sp. PD38 | reverse complement strand
AGCAGTCGCTCAATTGATTGCTGAAACCTTGCACACATCTAGTGAGTTGATCGCGCCTTTAGCAGAATTAATATGGCGTAAAACGAACGGCAATCCTTACTTTACGAATGAGTTTCTCAAAACGTTATACATCGAAGGTCTCATCGTCTTTAACATTAATCAACAACACTGGGAATGGGATGTTGCTCAGATCAAAGCCAAAAATATTACTGATAATGTAGTAGAGTTAATGATTGGAAAGTTGAAGCAACTTCCAGAGGAAACTCAACGAGTTTTACGTTTAGCAGCTTGTGTCGGTGCTGAGTTTGATTTAGCAACGCTCTCAGCCATCTGCGAACGACCAGCAGTTGAAATTTTTGCAGAATTGATAACCGTGATTCAGTTGGAGTTGATTCTAGCTACTTCAGAGTTAGATGAAAATCTGTTAATTCAGCATTACAAGTTTTCGCACGATCGTGTGCAGCAAGCCGCCTATACTTTGATTGATGAGGAACAACTACAAACTGTTCACTTGCAAATTGGTTACTGTTTGCTGAAAATTAATGAGCCTGAAACTAGATCAGCCAATTTATTTGAGGTCATTGATCACCTTAATCTCGGTCGTGATTTAGTCACGGATCAACAGGAGCGCGACAAAATAGCCAGGTTGAATCTGATTGCAGGACAGAAAGCCAAAAAAGCATTAGCTCATAGTGCAGCACTACAGTATTTAACGACAGGAATAGAACTGCTAGCTGCTGATAGCTGGCAATTTCAATACGCTCTGACATTGGCTTTGCACGAAGAGGCGACAGAAGCAGCATACCTATGTGGCGACTTCCAACAAATGGAGCAATGGGCGATCGTGGCTCTAGAAAATGCAAGCACTGTTTTAGATAAGATCAAAGTTTATGAAACTAAAATTCAAGCTTCCGTAGCGCAAGGTAGGCAAAAAGAGGCAATTAAGATTGGTTTAGAGGTTTTAGAACTGCTAGGTATCGCTCTGCCAGAAACACCAGCAGAAGCTGATGTTCAAAGGCAGTTGAAAGAGATGGCAAATTACTTTAATGCCATAGATATAGAAGATTTGCTGGAGCTACCATTAATGAAAGAGCCAGATAAACTGGCTGCGATGCAAATATTATCAAGCTTAGTTGGAGCTGCCTATCATACTACTCCTTCACTACTACCACTGATTGTGTTAGAGCAAATAAATTTATCTGCTCAGTATGGAAATACTTCCTTTGCATCTTTTGCCTATGCTACTTACGGTGGGGTAATTCTCAATGGAATCATGAGAAATTTTGAAGGAGCTTACCAATTCGCTGAATTGGCACTCAGCTTGACTGAGCGATTAGATAGTAAAAAATTTAAACCCAGGGTCACAGCGGTGGTTGCAACGTATCTTATGCATTGTAAAGCCCATCTAAGACAGACTTTACCCTTATTTCAGGAGGCACATGAGGCTGGGCTGGAAACTGGAGATTTAGAATTTATTATGTATGCTGCTGCCCTTAACTGTATGTACGCATATTTTGCTGGTTTAGAATTAACAAAGATTACATCAGCAATCAGGGTTTACAGTAATGCTTTGGCTCAGTTCAAACAGGAAAACATTTTAATTTACTTTTGCAGATTGCAGCAAGTTATCTTTAACTTGCTAGAACAAGTTGAAAATCCAGGTCGATTACTCGGCAATCAATATAATGAAGAGCAGTTTTTGCCAATTCACTTTGAAACAAATGATAGAACTCACCTTTGCAATCTGTATCTAGACGAGCTTATTCTAAGTTATTTATTTGAAGATTTTCCCCAGGCAGTGGAGTATGCTTCTCAAGCTGAACTTTATCTAGACGGAAATACAGGAACTTTTTTAGTACCTGTATTCTATTTCTATGACTCTTTAGCGCAGATACAAATATACCAATCTGTTTCTGACTCAGAACAAGAGCATCTGCTGCCCAAAATCAATAACAATCAGGAGAAGATGCAGAAATGGGCACATTCTGCTCCAGTAAATTTTCAACATAAATACGAATTAGTTGAAGCAGAAAAAGCACGGATCTTAGGTCAATTTTTTGAGGCAGAAGAACTGTATGAACAAGCGATGCAAGGTGCTAGAGACAACGAGTATCTGCAAGAAGAAGCGTTAGCCTATGAGTTAGCTGCCAAACATTATCTAGCGCGAGGTCGGGCGAAAATTGCCCAAACCTACATGAAGGAAGCTCACTACTGCTATGAACGGTGGGGAGCAAGGGCAAAAGTCAAAGATTTAAAGACTCGGTACCCACAGCTATTTCCCCAGTCATCGGCTGTAGCTCCCACGTCAATTCGCACCCCTTCTGAAACTACTTCTAATTCCTCACCTATTGCTTTCGATTTAGCGGCGGTGATGAGATCATCCCAAGCGATTTCAAGCGAAATTGAACTGGAGCATTTGCTTCGTTCCCTAATTCAGATGTTAATTGAGAATGCTGGTGCCCAAACTGGATTTCTGCTTCTGGAAACTTCAGGAGAATGGTTGATTGAAGCTTCGTGTGAACTCAGCGCTGGTGAAAATGCCTGTTCTACGCAAGTGCTGAAATCCAATCCAATTACGAATCGTCTACCTGAATCGATTATCCAGTACGTGATTCGGACTCATGAAACCGTGATCTTAGACGATGCAACTCGTGAGGGTAATTTTATCCATGAATCCTATATTCAACGCCATCAAACTCAATCTATCTTGTGTTTGCCGCTGCTGAATCAAAGTCAGCTCGTCGGCGTATTGTATCTGGAGAATCAATTAGCGGCTGGGGCATTCACACCTGATCGCTCGCAGGTCTTGAATCTATTATCCACCCAGGCTGCGATTGCGATCGAAAATGCCAGACTCTACTCAAAGCTCCGTACTAGCAAAAATCAGATGTCTCAATTTCTAGAAGCGGTTCCAGTCGGAATTGGCATCGTGGATACGGTGGGTCGTATTTACTATGTCAATCAACGGGCAATCCAGTTATTGGGCAAAGGGATCGATCCTACTGTGACACCGGAGCAGTTTGCCGAAGTTTATCAACTTTATGTGAGGGGAACGGATCAGATCTATCCTATTGAGAAATTGCCAATCCTTCGGGTACTGTGCGGCGAAAGCAGTCGGATTAGTGATTTAGAAATTCACCAAAACGATGTAGTCATTCCAGTTGAGGCATGGGGAACGCCAGTCTTTGACGAACAGGGTAATATCACTTATGCGATCGCAGCCTTTCAAGACATTAGCCAGCGCAAACAAGCCGAATCGATGGCAAAAGGGCAACAGATGGCACTCCAGCGCACGCTCGCATATCTTGCAACTGAGCCAGAACTCGACAAATTTTTGGGGCAAGTCCTTGCCACAGTCGTCGAGCAGCTTGATGCCCCAGTTGCCTGTCTTTGGTTAAATGATGACGAGCAAGAGGTGTCAGCCATGCACCTAATCCGCTGGAACACTCAGCTTGTCCCTAACCCCCCTGCTACACCTAGCTTGATCGTCGTACCATTCTCGGTCTTTCGTCAGCTCGACGCCTGGGAGCCCTTGCATCATCACTATCAGCCTTTCGCATATTCAGATTTGTCAAACCATCCTGACATGGAAATCTATCGCGCCTGGTCAGTCTTGCCCGAAGGCGTGCAATCGCTGCTGCTGATTCCGCTTGTGTTTGGGGACGACTTGCTGGGTGTCTTTTCGATTTCTCACTTAGAAAGTCATGCCTATTCCCCCGAAGCGGTGGATCTGGTCACTGCTCTGGCGCAGCAGGTCGTGTTGGCGCTTCAACTAACTCGGTTGGCTGAAGATGCCAAACAAGTCGCTGTTGTGGAAGAACACAACCGCTTAGCGCGAGAGATTCACGATACCCTTGCCCAAACCTTTACTGGCATCTCGCTGCAACTCAACAACGCGCAATACTACGCCACCCAAGACGTGGAGATCGCCTGGGATCTCATTGAGCAAGTCAAAATTTTAGCGAAGACCGGACTTGCCGAAGCCCGTCGCTCGGTCTGGTCATTGCACCCCGACGCCGATGAGTACCGAGATTTGGCGGGGTCGTTGCAGCGATCGCTGAGGCAACTGACGCTTCACACTAACCTAAAAGCTGACCTCACCATCGTCGGAACCCCTCAGCCTGTGCCACCCGATATCGGTATGAATCTGTTGCGAATTGGACAAGAAGCCATTACCAACACGCTGCGCCATGCTCAAGCACAAACGCTACATCTCGAACTCACCTTTAAGCTAGATGCGATCATGCTACATATCCAGGATGATGGACGCGGATTCAATTCGCAATTTGCTAACGATCATGGCGGCTTTGGCTTGCTTGGGATACAACAGCGCTGTGATCGTCTAGGTGGAGAGTTTAGCCTCCACAGTCAACCCGGACAGGGAACTTGCATTCTCATCCAAATTCCATTTACTTTCTCACTACCATGACTATATCCTCTAACATTCGCGTTTTAGTTGTTGACGATCATCCAATTGTGCGGACTGGGCTAACCACCATGCTGGACTCTGAACCGGGTCTGGAACCGCTCGGCGAAGCCAAAACCGGCGTTGAAGCCATCGCCCAATTCCAAACGCTACAACCTGATATCACCTTGATGGATTTACGCTTACCAGAGTTATCCGGAGTTGAGGCAATCACCGCGATTCTTAAAGAGTTTCCCGACGCTCGGATCATCATTCTCACTACCTATGACAGCGACGAAGACATCTATCGCGGACTAAAGGCTGGAGCCAGAGGCTACCTGCTCAAAGATGCTGATCGCGGTGAGATATTAGATGCCATTCGATCTGTATACGGCGGAAAAAAACACATTCCGGCTACAGTTGGCGCAAAACTGGTGGAGCGCATGAACGCTCCACAACTGAGTGAACGCGAGATTGATGTATTAAAGATGTTAGCGAAAGGCAAAAACAACCAGTTGATCGGCACAGCATTGAGCATCACCGAGGGCACCGTCAAGTTTCACGTTAATAATATTTTATCAAAGTTGGGGGTGAGAGATCGGACTCAAGCGGTTATTGTTGCCTTTCAACGGGGAATTGCCAGTCCTTGAAATTGTGTCGCAAAAAATAGGTCAATGGCGAGCGTTGAATCATGAGCGAAACTAAACCTATACTGATCGTGGGTGCGGTACCCACTGGGAGGATTAATTATGTCGCGTATTAATCTAACTGGATGAGAGAGCGCTGAGGCTCAGATAGGGTAACTTGGATAGTAATTTTGCCATCATTGAGTAACCAAGGGCGGATGGTGAAAGTACGAGCACCACTTGTATGCACAGGGTCAGCTTGTGCAATTTTCTTTGCTTCCTCGACAGAACTAGCTCGATAGATTAACAAGCCATCTCCTTCAAAATATGCGCCCGGTGCTTTTATACCCCAGGATCGTAGTTTGAATGATCGTCAGCATTTGAGTGAAAAGTTCCTCCACTTTTGCACACAATGCTTTTGCGACTGGCGCGTTCACATGGGCATCCCGCGCCGCATAGGCGGTAAAAGTGTCGAAGGAGGCGTACGTGTTAGGCTCGATCTTCAAGGCGTAAAAGGGTTTAAGTTGTCAAGATGGATTGGTCATGGATTGTGTGATCGCTAGTGTGTTACCGCCGCTTGTGGAGTTGCAGCAGCGAGTTGTTGCGCCACAAATTCCCAATTCACTAACTGATCTAGAAAAGTCTGCAAGTAGTCAGGACGACGGTTTTGATAGTCCAGATAGTAGGCGTGTTCCCAAACATCTGCTGTGAGGAGTGGGGTAGCTCCATGCGTCATTGGATTGGCAGCATTTCCAGTTTTCAGCACTTTCAAAATGCCATTGTCTAACACAAGCCAAGCGTAACCACTGCCAAACTGAGTTACACCCGCAGATTTAAACTCCGTTTTGAACTGTTCAAAGCTGCCAAAATCCTGCTCAAGCTTGTTCAAGAGCGATTGGGGTGGCGTACCGCCTCCATTTGGCTTCATGCAGTTCCAGTAGAATGTGTGATTCCAGTCTTGCGCTGCATTGTTAAAGATGCTGATTTTGCCATGATCTTCGTAGGTCGTAAGAATGACCGTTTCCAGAGTTTGATCGGCCAAGGGCGTATCCTGAACCAGGTGATTCAGCGTTCTAACATAAGTTGCATGATGCTTGTCGTGGTGGAATTCGAGCGTTTTGGCAGAGATAAATGGTTCTAATGCAGCGTAATTGTAAGGGAGTTCCGGCAGTTGAAAGGTCATGATTGTATCTCCAAAAATTGAGTGGCTAGTTGTATACAAGTGCACGTAAGTGGTAGGCTCAATTATACTGATCGACGGATATTGAGTTCTACCGACAGCGCGTTCTGCTAACTGCGAACGAACGGTGTATCGACTCATTGCTAGTCCA
>JAQYWP010001297.1 GCA_029379285.1 Rhizonema sp. PD38 | reverse complement strand
TTATCGTAATATTATCACAATCGAGCCAGATAAAAGAGGCGGCAAGCCATGCATTCGACGGATGCGAATTACTGTATACAATGTTTTGGGTTAGCTGGCTGCTGGCATATCTCACTTGGAGATATTAGAAGACTTTCCTGAATTAACAGATATAAGACATCAGAGCTTGTTTAGAATTTGCGGCTGACCGCGAACATCGCTTAATAGCTTCAGTAGATGTTATTTGAAGTTACTTTTTGACCAAAATTTGAGTCGTAAACTAGTAAGCTCTTGGTGTCTTGGCGGTTCAATTTTCATCCTTGTGTTATGCAACGCCCGTTTTAGAATTCACTCATAGGCGATCGCTGAGACATTAGTACATATTAGCAGATGATTCAGGCTAACTTTCCTGACGCGGGTCTTGTTTTGAGGGATGCCAACCACCCTGCACCCAAAATTGCCGAGATTTTTGAATAAAATGATCGGAACGACGTTGATCGTTTAAATCGAGTCGATTACAAGTAGCTCGACCTATGGGTGTGATGCCGATAATTTCGATCCCGTCTAGTGTCCAAATGAAATGTTCAGCCCACTGTTGCTGACGAGGATTAAAAAGAGGAACTTCTTGTTTAGTTTCTGGGTCAATTCCAACTATAAAATTATAATGACGTTCATTACAGCGACGACAGGCTAGGGCTAAATTATCAGGAGCATCAGTACCTCCCAAAGACTGTGGCATTATGTGATCTATTGTCAAGGGAGATGTACTGAGAAACTCAGGATAATGGCAATATTCGCACTGAAAATTAGCACGCTGCTGCACCAATTCTTGAATACCGTTGGGAATGGTCATGGTTGAGAGGCAGTTATGGCATTGATATAGCTGAAAATCATGTCTAATTCTCCAATTGCTTCAAGTTCGGCAGATTCTTCTGGTGTAAGTAAATCAGCTTTTTTCTTTTCCAGAAGTTTTTTCATGCGCTCGCCTAGTTCTTCTGTAAATTTGAAAAGATTGAGATTGTTGATTTTTTCAACTCGAATGCCTGTCGTCAGCCAGGATGAGGGTTTAATTACCATTGGTATCATAATATTTCGCTCTTCGATTTTCTAATAGTGTATTTTTATAATACGCGATCGCTTATAGATCCTCTTTAGTTTTGGTATGAGCGGTAAGCGAAGCCATGCCGTAGGCTTATCGCCTCCTCGATTGAAGTTGCCGATATTGCCATTTCAATTGCTTTGAACACATCGCCACTTTGTATCTCAGGTCACACTAATCAGAAATTTTTAAGATGCACTACACTCAATTTCTATTCATGAGAATAATGCCTATTTTATCAAAAAACAATTCAGGATTCACTCGCTGTGAATTCAGATGAAGGTTAAGCGACTGGTGGATGAATCATGGTTTAAAGCAGAACGTTTTTAATCATGGCGCTCATGTTAAATGTCAGTTGATAAAACCCCCTACCTGTGCATGGGGTATTCTGACGGATGACTCCTTTTCATATGATTTTCAGCCTTAACTGAACCGTATTAGCTTATAGCTCGTGGTGTTGGCTCAATACCAAAACCAATGGCATTGCATATCTGTAATTTTAATTATTCAAACTAATAACTACCCTATCCGGAAGAAATTCACACTTTATAAACTCTTCACCTCATCACCGGAGAATTCCGTAGATACTGATGTCACTCTACCGTAGACACTACAAATGTTCTAGTGCATTTGGATAAAATTCGTGAAATAAAGCAGTACATTTTCTCATGAAAATATCCGGAATCAATGCCAATTTGCCGAAGAAGTATGACAGAATCACCTAAGGGGAACTACGAAGTGATTAAAACGACTTAATATTTCTTGAACGGTTACACTTAAACAAATTTCTATATTACCAAGCATGGCAATCTTTCTTCCCCACTCTATATTCCCTATTTCCCAGTGAAACGATGAACAGCAGCAAAGAACTCGTTATCGAGGCAGGTAGAACTGAAAGTCAATATTGGAAAGATCTGTGGAAATACAGAGAACTATTCTACTTTCTGGCATGGCGCGATATCTTGGTGCGCTACAAGCAGACTGTGATTGGGATGGCATGGGCATTGATTCGTCCCTTCTTGACGATGGTGGTGTTCACCTTTGTGTTTAGCGTTCTAGCAAAGTTACCCAGTGAAGGTAATGCGCCTTACCCAATTCTAGTCTTTGCAGCGCTACTGCCTTGGCAGTTTTTCTCTGGTGCGTTGACAGAATGCAGTAACAGTTTGGTGACTAATGCCAACCTGCTTTCTAAAGTCTACTTTCCACGTCTGATTGTACCGACGAGTGCGGTGATTGTCAGCTTTGTAGACTTTATGATCTCTGGGATCATTTTGCTGGGGTTGATGGCTTTTTACAACTTTATCCCTGATTGGCGCATCCTTACACTGCCACTGTTTATTCTCATTGCCTTTGCTGCATCTATAGGGGCTGGGTTATGGCTTGCGGCGTTGACTGTGGAGTATCGCGATTTCCGTGTTATCG
>JAQYWP010000267.1 GCA_029379285.1 Rhizonema sp. PD38 | reverse complement strand
CAATAACCTAGGAGTACCTCTCAAACATAGCATGTGTTCTCAAACAATGGGCTTGCGTACCGATGAAGTTGTTAGTTATTGGTACGCACAGTTCCCTTGGACAGGTGCTAACCAGTCAGTAGTTGCCGAACGTATCCTTGGTAGGGTTGGCGAACTTGTGGCAACAGAAGGGAAGCCAATGCCAGGTGCAATTGAAGTTGTGCAACTGTGTCGGAGAATGCACTTGCCCTTGGCGTTAGCAACTTCATCGCCAATGCGTTTAGTCTACTTAATACTGAAGAGGCTAGGTTTGCAAGACGCATTCGATGTTTTAAATTCTGCGGAAACCGAGGCATTTGGCAAACCCCATCCAGGTGTTTATTTAACGACTGCACGCCAAGACGGCGTGCATCCAAGCAAATGTTTTGCGGTTGAAGATTCTGTTCGTGGTATGATGAGTGCCAAAACTGCTGGTATGCGATGTATCGTTGTTCCAGCAGCAGAGGAACGAGATAATCCTCAATTTGCAGCCGCAGATATCGTGCTAGATTCACTCACAGCGATTGATCAAGTGTGGCTAGAGCGTGCGATGAACTTATTATGGTCAACATAATTGCTTGTTCACTGTGTTCGTGCTATCTAAATCTATTACGGATGAAAAGATGTATACTAAAAACTGTTTAAAGTTCAATTTTTTCTCATCTTTTCCGGTTATCAGCCAAAACGTCTTATGACCCAATCCTAAAAGCTCTGCCGATTGTGTCGAACTGAAAGCGAAGTCTTGCCCAAGTCATTCCTACATTCTATGTGGGAACGAAGTAAAAGGTAAAACAAGCAAGCTTATTATAGAGTCAAAAGTATCGACCTCAGCCGTATAGAGTATAAAATATGTCTATAAGTCAAGATCTGCTAGATAAACAAATACAAAAGGAGGTGCCAAGTGCAGCTCGCCTTGCTGTAGCATCACTATTTTACATTCAAGGTGCAGTGTTTGCCAATTGGGTTGCACGTATCCCAGCAATACAACAGAAATTTGAGTTGAGTAATGGTGAACTCGGACCTGTATTACTAGGTATGGCGATTGGCGCGCTAGTAACTATGCCGATAACGGGATGGTTACTTGCTCGCTTTGACAGCCGCATGGTCACCACAATAGCAGTACTGGGTTACTGTATGGTTTTACCCCTGCTGGCTTTAGCTCCCAATGTGACACTACTGGAAATTTCATTAGTGCTGTTCGGTGCTTTTAACGGAGCAACTGATGTGAGTATAAACGCTCAAGGCATTGATGTTGAGCAGCGTTACGGCAGACCGATCATGTCGTCATTCCACGGTATGTTCAGTGTTGGTGGTATGACTTGTGCCGCTGGCAGTGGTGTGTTGGCCTATTTAGGAATCGATCTC
The DNA here is from genome assembly GCA_029379285.1 of Rhizonema sp. PD38. Taxonomy (GTDB): domain Bacteria; phylum Cyanobacteriota; class Cyanobacteriia; order Cyanobacteriales; family Nostocaceae; genus Rhizonema. The sequence continues at coordinate 8,034 of JAQYWP010000267.1, read as the reverse complement.
TTTCCACACTTGCTCGGTGCTGGGATCTTGTTGGGAACAGTTGTGATTTTGGCATCAAATTGGTTGTTGTCAGCTGATATTGAAACCGATACTCATGAAGAACCAGTATTTGCTATACCAACCGGAGCGCTCCTCGGGTTGGGAGTGGTGGCGTTTTGCGGTCTCTTGGGAGAAGGCGCGATGGCTGACTGGAGCGCAATCTACCTCCAGAAGACACTCAAGACTGGACCTGGACTGGCTACCGCTGGATATGCAGTGTTCTCAATGGCGATGGCTGTGGGTCGCTTTATAGGAGATTGGCTCACCCAACATCTCGGTCCAGTATGGATGATACGCCTCGGCGGTATCTTGGCTGGTACTGGGTTGGCGTTGTCTTTATTAATTACTCAGCCTGTTACGGCGCTCATCGGCTTCGCCTGCGTTGGTATTGGCTTAGCCTCCATTGTTCCGATTGTACTTAGTGCGGCAGGACTCACTCCAGGAATAGCCCCCGGTATTGCTCTCGCGGCAGTGACAACCGCAGGCTACTTTGGATTCCTGTGCGGTCCACCCTTGATCGGGTTTGCCGCTGATTTAATTCCTCTCCGAGGTGCTTTAGGTATTATCGTCATTTTAAATACAATGATTGCACTACTGGCCAATACTGTCCTTCGCGTTGCTCCATCGGAAAATAGTTAGTTCTAAAGTATAAGCAGTAAACCAAAAAATTTTCCTGCACATGGCGATCGCATGAACTCACCGTACTCTAAGAAAGAGCAAGCCATCTGGTTTTAGCAAAACGACTTATTGATAGAGCGCAATACAATTTCTTCAGAACGGCTCATTTGACTTCGACTGAAATTGTGAATGTAAGAGTTATGTGTGCCGTACCCACAAAAAGGAGCTTCTCTATAACCTTGAAAAGATGGAAAATTCAATCTTGAGAATAGTTTAGTTGAACTAAAAACTAAATTATATCCTAGCTCGACTGCTCAGTGATATCCACAAAAAGTTGAACCGACGACTTCTGTTAAGACAAAATTCATTTTCTGGAGTGATTTAAAGATGCAACAAGTAACTGTGAAACACCCTCAATTAGCCTCAGCCGCATGGGGATGGCGAGAGTAGAAGTGCCAGAGTATTTCCGTTGTGTCACACATTTAGGTCTCAAACTAGTTGAAGTGAATGCCCATTCCGAAACTCCCAAACATTTGCTTAATACCTTCAGCGAAGAGGCAGTAGAAAAGGTGGCTCACTGGGCAGAAGAGGCAGATGTAAAAATTGTCTGTTTAGCAGCAGATAATGACTTTACACTTCAGAATAAATTCGACTTGGAAGTAGAAATTCAAAAAGTTTGTCGCTTTGTTGATATGGCAGAAAGACTGGGAACAAAATTGATCCGAATTTTTTCAGGGGGAGATAAAATTGAATATGTTCCGCCAGAAATGTTTACGCAGCTACATTATGCGTTCAATTGTGTCGGGGATTATGCCGAGGCTCGAGGCATTGAACTGGCGATCGAAAACCACGGTGGCGTCACAGGAACCGGTCAAAGGATGTTTCATCTTATGGAAGGCATCAAAAGTCCAGCCGTCGGAGTGAATTACGATCCAGCTAATTTTTTGATGGCAGGTGCAGATCCCCTGATGGCCTTACGCAACATCCTACCTTGGGTAAAATATACTCACTGGAAAGATGTACGATGGGAAAACGGTAAGGCTGAATATTGTGCCTTGGGTGAAGGAGAAATGGTTTGTCAGCCAATTGTCAAGGAGCTACTCAAGGCTAATTATCAGGGGTATTGGGTGATTGAGTATGAAGAAAGTGTTGATATACAACGCGGTACTCAAGATAGTGTGACATATCTCAAGCAAGTATTCCAAGAAGTTGCCTGAAAAGAATTGCTGATGTTTTTTAACGAAGTTTTCTTTTGTTACAAACAAAGGCACAGGGCAACTGCCTTTTGCCTTTTGAAATCAGCGCATGTACTACAAAAAGCGCGACATAAATGACTCTACAGTTAAAAACAGCTAGGACTTTCTTTTGAGTAGGAAATACTAAGTATGATCTATGGGCTTCAAACATGAAAACCAGATTCTTTGCTTACATTGAGCGCTTCGGCTCGCAGGCTTCGGCGCATATCAGTATCGCCACCCATATAGCAGTAATGGTCAAAAACCTGGAACGAACAAATTCCTTTCTTACATATGATCTCCTATTTGTACAGTGCTTAAAGTCTTAACAGCTTAAAACCCTGTCCTTAAGATGCATTTGTTATCTTCTCTCCTGTCTCCCAGTTATATAATTCGATTATGGCGAGAAATTCTGACCAAGACCGCCCAGACGGTTCAAGTTTAAAGTCTCAGTGTCTTGGGTTCCCGGCAATCCTGTCGATAGCGATCGCCCTTGTTAGTCCTGAGGCTTGCCCTGCAGTCGGTTTACCCCCCATATTTGCTCAATCAGGCAACGGCACTTGGTTAGCATTTTTGATTGCTACTATCGGACTAGTCTTTGTCAGTCTCAACATTAATGAGTTTGCTAGCCGAAAAGCCTCATCTGGCTCTATGTACACTTACGTTGCGTGGGGGCTGGGTTCAACAGCTGGTGTCCTCTGCGGCTGGGCCATAATCATAGCATACACCTTCGGTGGTATGGCTGCAATATCTGGTTCTGTCAACTATGCTAATGTTTTGTTACGGTCACTGGGCTTCCAAGTGTTCCCTTTTTTAATCTTTGCTATTGGTGTCGGCTTATCTGCATTTCTCGCTTATAAGGGGGTCGAACTATCTACAATACTCTTGCTCGGCATTCAAGTCATCTCAGTATCGCTCATCCTCTGCTTAGTGTACATTGTTCTCTCAAAACATGGTTTTGCACCAGATATGACGCAGCTATCATTGCATAAAGTATCGTTGCAGAATATACAACTCGGTTTGGTACTAGCAGTATTTAACTTCACCGGCTTTGAAGGTGCCACCACGATGGGAGAGGAGGCTTCTTAGCCTCTCAAGTTTATCCCACGGACGATATTGATCACGCCGATAGTGGTGGGATTATTTTTCATCATCACTTCATATGTAGTGGTATTAGGCTTTGAAGGCAACCAAGTCACCCTTGATAAGAGCGATGCACCGCTTAATGTCTTATCTGAGTTAGCTGGTGTTAGCTTCTTTGGTGTGCTGATCTCAATAAATACCGTGATCAGCATGTTTGCTGCTTGCCTAGCCAACATTACGGCAGTATCGCGGATTCTCCTCACCATGGGTCGTCATGGACTACTGCATCGCTCAATTGGTCGTGTGCATCGACGCAACCAAACGCCCCATATTGCAATAGCTTTGGTGGGAGTGCTGATATTCTTTGTGCCAGCCATACTGAGTATATGGGGTACAACGGCTATTAAAATTTATGAATATACGGGCACCTTTGCATCCTATGGCTTTATCATGACTTATATTTTAGTTTCGGTTGCAGCTCCTGTATATCTCTATAAACAACAGAAACTGCGGGCTGCAAATGTTGTGACATCTGTGCTAGCAGTTTTATTCTTGTTGATTCCGGTGGTAGGCAGTGTGTATCCGATGCCGCCTCCTCCGATAAATAAGTTACCATTACTGTTCTTATTGCTGATGGTCGTTGGCGGTGGTTGGTTCATGTGGCGAGGTATTCGCTCTTCTTCGTTGATGGAGGAAATAAAGCGGGATGTTGAACGTTGAGCAATAAAACTATGAGCAGGCGATCATTAATAAAGAATTTACCTTTGCGGAAAGTCAATACGGTTCAGTTAGCGCAAAAAATTTGAAATTCACTCTTATCTAGGCAACGTAATCACCAATATTACAGCAGATTTATATCTAAATCTTGCGTTATAATCTCACTCGGGTACAACTAGTGATTTATTATTAGTGAGTTTCAAAGTACGACGGAACTCACCTGGCGTTGTGCCTGTCCAACGTTTAAATGCCCGAGAGAAAGCACTAGCTTCCGAAAAACCTAATAGAAATGCCACTTCAGACACAGTTATATGTTGTTCTTGAAGATAATGAGTTGAGAGCGATTGCCGTGTCTCATCAAGAAGTTCTTGATAAGAAGTGCCAGCTTCCTTAAGCTTGCGCTGGAGGGTGCGGGAAACAAATCCCAAACGTTTGGTGATCGCCTCAACTTCCAGATTCCCTCCACGTAGTTCTCTACTGATTTCCCGACAAACGCTATCGATAAAACTTCCTGATTGAGGCAACTTCGCCAGTAAAACCTCAATATAGCGGTCTAGAATTCTTCCGAGACCTGGATCTGATTTCAAGAGCGGTAAGCAGAATCACATTTGCTGGGAAAAGCGACGTGCGTTCCGCCCCGCTTCGCTAACGCCAATTCATTGATCACTATGAACCACCTCAAGGATACAGTGATGAAGTGAAACGGGAATGCCTGAAAATGTACGTTAATGGCATGGGCTTTCGTAGTATCGAACGGATAAAAGGTGTGCAGACGCTCGCGGACTCGCTAACGCTTCGCTATCACACAACGTTGATTACTTGGGTAAAACTTGTAGGAGAACTCTTGCCCGATACCTACGACCCAGAGACGATCCCAGAAGTCGGTGAACTTGATGAACTGGAAACTTTTATCGGCTCAAAAAAAACAAAATTTGGTTGTGGACAGCAGTGAATCATTTCACACAAGGTATTTTAGTGTGGGTTTTAGGCGACCATAGCGCCGAAAGATTTCGACCATTATGGGATATAGTGAGCGCAACGCAAGTGTTATTTCTATATCACTGATGGATGGTCTGTCTATCCGGGTTTTATTCGGTGAGGGTGACCAAATTGTCAGCAAGACATATATGACGCGAGTTGAGGGAGAAAACACTCGGCTGCGACACCCGGAGCGCGCGACTGCATCGCAAGACGCTATGCTATTCCAAGGAGCGTGGAAATGCTGAAATACTCAATTCGATTATTACTCCACTATTTAAAATTCTGGGATGTTCCAGTTCCGGAATGATTCATACCGCCATTATGCAACGCCCTTAGATCCGAGCGAGAATCGTGGAGTGAGGCATAGCGTAGCAGGTGACCCTCTCACTGAGCAGTTGCTCGGACCGTCTAGCGGTGCTTGGGGACGAGGGACGGGGGAGTATGGTCGAGTGGCTTATTTCACGACTGACGGTGGGACGACTTCCCCGCCACCTGACGGGATTGTCCGAACTGCGAAAGTTTTACGGGTGGAGTTTTAGAGGCTGCGATCTGCTGAAAGCAGCAGCGCTTCGATATCGCACTCCAGTTGCGAATAGTTAGCCTTATATCATGTCCGGTAGATTAACCTTAAATACTATAAGAACCCCACCCCGCCAAAGCTGTGCTTTGTCTCCCCTCCGCGCATGCGGTGAGTCCAGCGCTGCAGGAGGTGAGACCAGTGCTGCGGGAGGGAAACCCTCCGCAGGCATCTGGCGTTAGCGCAGCGTTAGCGAGGAACGAGCGTCACCCGAAGGGGTTAGCCCGACCTAGGCGACTGGCGATCTTCGCAGCTTTAGCGACGCAGGAGCCTCACCCGAAGGGCGTTGGGGTTCCCCCCGTTGTAGCGACTGCGAACCCGAAGGGTGGGCGCTACTCCCACCCCTGAAGGATTCTCTTCCTTCCTTCTGCCCTCTGCCCTCTGCATAGCTGCCTTTCTTTGTAATTTATACAGTAAAAAGGGAGTTAGATTATTCATTTATTGTTGAGGAATGACAGCATGAAATTTGATGAACTAGATAGTAGAATGCGAATATTTGAAACATCCCATGATTTTTGTGTTCTGCCGGGACTTCACATAGTTGCTAGGTTAGATGGACGCAGTTTTACTCGCCTGACAAAAGAAGTACATCAATTTGAATCTCCCTATGATATCCACTTTCGAGACATGATGCTGATAACGATAGAGCATCTAATGAATTGTGGCATAGATATTAAGTATGCTTATACTCAAAGTGATGAAATTTCCCTTCTTTTTGCTGAACACGAGACTACTTTTAACCGCAAACTCAGAAAACTTAACTCAGTTTTAGCGGGGGAAGCAAGCGCTAAATTTTCTTTGTTATTAGGTGATGTTGCTTGCTTTGACTGTCGCATTTGCCAGCTTCCTAATATAGAAGAAGTGGTGAATTATTTTATGTGGCGACATGAAGATGCTCACAGGAATGCTTTAAATGCTCATTGTTACTGGTGCTTGCGTCGTGATGGTAAAAACGCAACTGAAGCAACCACGATGATGAAAGGATTATCTGTTGCTGATAAAAACGAACTGTTATTCCAACATGGAATTAATTTTAATCAACTACCTAACTGGCAAAAGCGAGGTGTAGGACTTTATTGGGAAAAATATCAAAAGTCAGGATTTAATCCCATAACAGGTGCAACTGTTCATACATTAAGGCGAAGCATTAGACGAGATATAGATTTACTCATGAAAGATGAATACAGTAAATTTATTGCTGAATTAGTCAATAGTCCATAATTAAAGCCTTAACTTTGTTTAGGGACTTCCGGAAAATAAAATACAAAGTCAATGACAATGATAATCCTTTTGAGTGGGAGGAAGCGGTTGCCGCTCGTCTTCCGCTTCCCCATTTCCCTTTCTCAATCACCCACCTAAAAGATATATCAAATGTATTTGAATATTTGTATTTGGACCTGCTACTAAAAATGCTGAATCTCCAAACTTAGGTGGACCTGTGACAATTGTAGGATTACTAGAGAAACCAAAGCCTTCAGTAGGAATTCCCAAGATATTGCGATGGATTTTTTGATCGCCTTTAGTATCATGCAGCGCTGATACAGCATAACTTCCTGGCTTCAAATTCCTAAAAGTCACTTGCTCGGATTTATTAGTAATTAGCACGCATTGATTTTGCACCGCATTGCTAGCACTACTAGGAAAGCCTTGACTGCTAGCAAAAATACTGACGCAAATCTGTCCCTGACGATTTTTCAGCCCATCAATCTCAACAGTTAAAGTACTACTGTCAGGATTGGCACTAGCACCAGACGCTACAGTCATACTTGCCAAAGTGAAAAACAGAAAACTCTTCACACGAAAGTGCTTTCGCATAAACTTACCTAAAATTGGGAAATAAGGGTGTGAATGTATTTAATGATATCTTTTGACACTCTGCCCTAATCACCTAGTAAGTATAAACCCGTTTGGTTGTTCCCGACGACAGGAGATCTGCCGTAGAAACTTTCGACTAGCGGGTACTCATCAGTTAATGTCAACAAAATAGGACTTGGGCATTGACAAATTTTATGATATATGCATATAATGCCGGACAAAATTTAAGGTGCGATCTCACTCCATCCTGACCTAGGCGATGCCTTCTCTTTCACCAGACGCTACCGCGAACGGCGGGCTAAGCCTACGCTAATCGTGCAGGGGGAGAGGTCAATGTAAAATCGTTATACATTACGTTGCAGACATTTGAATAGGAATCAAAACCCCACAATATATGCTGTGAAGGTATAGGGTTGGCGTCAGTATAGTGGGGTTTGCGATCGCACCAAATAATGATATAGTAGCAGAGTATATTTACTGAAAAAAATCTGGGGAATTGTATGAACCATCCCTTTGAACTAGAAATATCTGACATAGAAGCAATTGAGCTAAATTTTGAAGAGCCATTAACAGATGAGTTAGCTCAAAAGGTTGTGGGAGGAACTCAAGCTACAACTGAGTACGTGACTCAGCCTCATCCAAGTGAAGCAGCAGAAGAAGGTGGTGGACATGGGGTTACAACTCACTACGTTACTCAGCCCCATCCAGGTGAGGCAGCAGAAGAAGGTGGCGGTCTGTCGTTCTACTAGGCTTTGAAATTGATGAGTGCGTTTCCATTCAAAAGATAATATCCTGTGATCAATCTTGGTGTGCTAAGTGGGAGGCAAAAGGTAGAAGGAACCAATTTTCTTTTTGAGAGAGTTTCAAATGTGAAGATTTTACGTTAATTATGTCCACCTACTTTGCCAATTTATTTGATGAATAGGCAGCCAATTATTATTTCGTACTTGAACTTGAGTTGTAATCTAC
>JAQYWP010001296.1 GCA_029379285.1 Rhizonema sp. PD38 | reverse complement strand
GGAAAGAGATTTTTCTTGGTGCTGTTAACCCCGCAAAATTAATGGGACAGACCACTAGACGGAGTTGCTTCACAGTTTTTGATCTCCTTTCTCAGGCTGTTTTTTCTTACGTAGTCATTTACTCAATTTGCCGTTTCTATTTGAATTAATTACGTTTTTTTCATCTACTAGCTCCCCTTGTCTATTCCACACAAATACTATTCCATCAACGCCGCTACTAACAATTTTTTTTCCATCTTAACTAATAGCAACTGATAAAACTTCACCTTGATACGAGTATCTGGGCGGAGGGCTATAAATTCCTGTATTTCCGCGTTAGCAAAGCTCACCGTTCGCGCAGCGTCTCCGACTGGAGTTGGTATCGCCCTCTTGAGCATCTTCCATAGATAACAGTTGCCACGATCCCACCTCTGGTAATGTCAAAGTTTGTAAATACTGACTTATCATTGTTTCGGTTACACTTGTAAACACCACCGTATTTTCTCGTAGTCTTGTTCAAAAATCAAATAGGATTCTTAAGCAAGGATTCTATTTTTTTCTCTGCAGAAAGTGACGCAAGAGCGATAATATATGTTGTTAAAAAATCAACTCATCAAAATTATCAATTAACCTATTAACTTGTCCAATTAAAGGACAATGGCAAAACTTTCAACCCGAAGGACTTCTGACTGGTTTATCGCTCAATTTGTTGCGATCGCCTGAAGCGAGATATATCGATCAACTCAATGTTTTAGTTACAGGGGTAGATATTCAATTCGATCTTGGTATTCATTCTCAAACGAACCCTCCGCAATGATAATCAATTCTTCAACCGTTTGTCCAATGCTTTGGTTTACATCAATGGTGAAAATTCCAGGAATATGGCGATTATTAGCCAAATGGTCAGTCAAATGTCTGGGCATTGACTTACGGTTGTTTGTCACCAAAATAAATTCATTAGTTTCGCACCAAATCAAAATCTCTGGATCTAGAGTGCCCTTGGGTGGCACATCCAAATCTCCAATAATCCGCACGACTAAATCAGGATTACGCCGCACGAGTTGAGAACGATATGCCGGATTAAGATGTTCATCCAACAGATACCGGATTGCCATTAGCTTTCCTGTAACTGCTTTGGAGTTTTTTCAAGCCGTATCTGCCGAAACCTTATTCTCGCAGGAGACGGATTGCGCTGTTGTTCTTCGCGCATGGTTCGAGAAAATTCTAACCAATCTGCCAGATACGCATCAACCTTTGACTGATAATGCAAGTAATACAAAATCGTTGCATAAACCTGTTCCAACGTCACCGTGTGAAATTGTTCGGCAATTTCTTCTGGTGTTTTGCAGCGATAGATGTACTCATAAAGAATGCTCTCAATTCCGATGCGTGTTCCTTTGAGCCGGATGTCATCGGGTGCAAGCACGTCGAAATACTCTTCCAGTTGCATGAAGCCAAACCCCTCAAATGAACTATTCCACTTCAATCATAGCGAAAGCCTTTCCCCAAGCAGGATTTATCACATGCATCCTCTACCTCCCTTGACAAAAATGCAGTTCTCTTAATCTATCAGTGATGATTAATGGTATCAAATTACAAGTTTGGGCTACTTATTTATTTTCTTCTACCCCCTTGAAAAACGCACAGTTTTCTTAACCTATCACAGATGGGGCTTGAGTTTAATGTAACAGGACCGACAGTTAAAAGGGATATTCAAATACTGCTAAATTGCGGTACAAAAGTGCTAGAGTATGTAAGTGTATTTGACTACAAGAATGATGGAGATTTTGAAAGGCTGAATCTAAGAGTGATCGCCGATGTAGTAGAAGACTTAGGATTTGATGGTATAGATATTTGCTTTGAACCTGATTCACAGTGGTCACAGCCACCTGATAAAACTAAGTGTGAGTAGCATTTTAAAAACAAATTCTCTAAATTTACCGAGCCTTGACTTGCACGCAAAGGTGTCGTCAAATGCTAGGTAGTAATCTCCCAAGCGTTTGTAAAGTTAAACAATCTCCTCTAGCTGAGGAATATGTTCAGTTTCATAGTTTTCGATTAAGACACCAATGACTTCCATTAGAGACGCAAGAGGATGACTCTCGTCTTCGCCAACTTGATCGATCAGACGATCAAGCATCTCAACCAAGCGCTCATACTCCTCTTCAGTATGAGGAACAAAAACGTTTTCGGCAATGGATGACCAAGCAGTGATAGTTTGCTTAAGGTTGAAAGTTGGCATTATTCTTTCCAATTTCCTTTATCGTATTCTGGATGCGTCAACACAGCCCGGATGTAGATTTTGTTACGGTTGTAGTGAATTGCAGCAATCAGTCGAACTTTGTTGCCGCCAATGTTAAACACAGTCAATTTCCCGACTTGATCAGCAGATGGAAACATTTCACAGAGTTCCACAAATGAGGAAAACTTACTTTGCTTTACCAATTGATACCACTGAGCCAAAGCGTTTGTGGTATCTGGATGGAGTTTGGCAAATTCATTCAACCGTCTACGAGTAATCACATGC
>JAQYWP010000266.1 GCA_029379285.1 Rhizonema sp. PD38 | reverse complement strand
GATTATTTAATGATTTTTAATTTTTAATTTTTGAATTCTCTTAATTTTTCATTGAATTTTGCATTGGAGGAATAGGTTCAAGCCCCTTAATTTATTAATGGATCAGAAAAAAACGAAGTAACAGAATAATTTCTCAAGAAGGCAGATAGGAAGGAGGCATAACGCCCTATCCCCACAATCGTCGTCCAGATGGACCGTTTAATTTCTGATGAGAGTCTTGTAACAAAGCTGGAATCTGCAAATTTTCCGGACATCGGGGTATACAGTCGCCGCATTCCGTGCAGCGGTTCGCTTTCATTCCAGGAAACCAGTGACCTGCGTTTTCAAACATCTGGTAGCGATATTGACTAAAATCGATCATATCATACGCTACAGCCAGATTCCGTAGCCGAAGGACTTCGGGGATATTGATATTTTCCGGGCAGGGTAAGCAAGCGTAACATTGACTACACTTATCTGTGGTCAGGACAGTTGATTGGTGATTTTCTAAACGATTGAAGACAGTTATTTCCTCTGGGGTTAACTTTCCATCGCGATCGCCAACTCTCCTCGGTTCTACTAATTCATTTGGGTTTGCAGGTCCGATGCTAAGAGTCGTAATCCGGGGGTCGCTGAGTAAAAAACGGTAGTTTAACTCCAAAGGAGAAAAAGGAGCACAAAGGTCTTGCAACTTTTGAGGTGGGGTGTATAAGCGTCCGCCCTTATCTGCGGGTGAAATGATAAAAACGCCCATGTCTTTTTCATAAGCCCGTTGAATTGCTGCTGCATTCCGTTGAAAAAAATAGTAATAATGCAAATTGACAAAATCAAACAAATCTGTATTAATGGCTGCGAGAATGACTTCTAATGAACCGTGGGTGGAAAAACCAACGTGTCGTACTCGACCATCCGCAACTGCTTCTTGGACTGCCTGCATGTATGAACCGCTTAATACCCAGTTCAAATGTTCCCAAGTGTTTAAGCCATGAATCGCGAGGCAATCAAGATAATCCAGCTTTAATCTTTCTAGAGATTCATTGATGCACCGACGCATTGTGTCCGCATCAGATGTGGGCGAGATTTTAGTGGTGATGTAAAGTTGGGAACGAGGTACTTGCAACCCAAGATCAATCGCCCTGCCAAGAAACTCCTCACTTTTACCATAACCTCTGGCAGTTTCTATATGATTAATCCCTTGCGCTATAGCTTGTTGAATCGTCTGCCATGCATTTTCACTAGAAGCCAGATAGCGCATTGTTCCCAAGGAAAACACGGACAAGCGCAAATTTGTTTTCCCAAAGCGTCGGTATTGCATCTTGATGAATTTTGGATTTTAGATTGTGAATTTTGGATTAGAAGATGGAGATTTAGTTTCAAATGACACTAAGAACTTAAATACAAGCCTAATCAAAAATCGCAAATCGCAAATCGCAAATCTAAAATTGTTAACTTTCGCTACTGCCAAAGCGCTTGATCAAATCCTCAGGTCGGAGATTGGAGATAAAGTCACGAAAGGCTTGTTGTTCGGCTTCATCTGCATCCCGATCAACGGGAATGGAAGCATCGGCAATGACTTCTTCCATAACCCAGATAGGAGTATTAGTACGTAGAGCAATTGCGATCGCATCGCTGGGACGAGCATCAATTTCTTTTTTGACCTCGCCTTGTTGGACGATCAAGGCTGCATAAAATGTGTCCTTTTGTAAAGAATGAATGATCACGCGTTCCAAAGTCACGTTCCATGCTTCTAGAATATTTACCATGAGATCATGGGTTAACGGTCGAGGGGGCTTCTGATTATCAAGTGCGCCCATAATTGCTCTTGCCTGTTCTTGACCTATATAGATAGGCAAAGCACGGCGGTCAGAAGCATCTTTCAGAAGTACAATTGGGCTGCGGGTTATGGCATCTAATGCTATGCCAGCGACTTTCATTTCAATCATTGGCTAAGCCTCTACAATGCTTTGAACACTCTTTGCTAGTCTGTAACAAATCATACGCCTGTTTTAACCTAATAGGGACTTGAAGAAACATATGTCTTTATTCTCTATAATTGCTTCTATTAAACCCCCAAATGCTAGCCAACACCAGAGTAAGTCAAACTAGTCTAATTCAACAATAATCTACCTATTCAAGTATGCCTTGTGATAGATGCGTGTGTGGTGAAATTCTTTTATATATATGTTAAAAAATATACTCAAAAGCTTGATTAAATGGTGATATTTACTAGTTGATTTTAGACCAAATTAGGCGATAACTAAAGTTAGTTTTGCAAAAAAGCCGTGTTTACAGGATTAATCCAAGCATTAGGAACTGTCAAACCTCTTACAGGAGATTCTTGGCAAATCACATGTGTAAAGTCATCAACTTCAGTAATGTACGATCTTGCTGTCGGTGATAGCGTTGCCGTTGATGGCGTCTGTTTGACAGTAGAAGATGTTTTAAAAGACGGATTTATAGCTACTGCAACACCCGAAACGCTACGTCGAACGACTTTAGGACAAGAACAAATAGAACAGAGGTATGTCAACTTAGAAGCGTCGCTACGTGTTGGCAGCAAAGTGGGTGGTCATTTTGTGATGGGACATGTGGACGGCATAGGTCAAATGCTTTTGGTAGAACAAACGGCCACATCTTGGGAAATGACGTTTACTGCATCTGTTGATATAGCTTGCTATATTGTCCCTAAAGGTAGTATTGCCGTGAATGGGATCAGCCTCACAGTTGCCGAATATCAACCAGAAACAATGCAATTTAAGGTAGCTGTCATTCCCCTTACCTATGCCGAAACAAATTTATCTTATTTGAATGCAGGCAGTTGGGTGAACTTAGAAGGGGACATTCTTGGTAAATACGTAGAAAAATTTGTGAACTTTGATAAAGGCAATGCTGAAACAGATCGTCAAATAACTCCCTCATTTTTATCAGAACATGGCTATTTATAAAAGTTCAGAGTGAGGAGTGATGAGTTAAAGACTTCAACTCCTCACTCCTCACTCTCTATCAGCTACCAGGTTGTTGAACCGCCTGGGCTGTGTGTAAAGTTTGGACAAGTTGATTGAGCGCGTAGTCCAATTGAGTGGCTGGATCAACAGCCACCCAACCTTCAGGTGTGAGTTGACGCATTTCAAAATGTAAGTGGGGACCTGTAGAATTGCCGGTGCTACCTACTAGTCCAATCACAGTACCTTTTTGTACGACTTGACCGGGTTGGACAAGGATTTGCGACATGTGACCATAGAGTGTTTGTTGAGCGTTCGTATGGTTGATGATTACAGTTAAACCGTACCCGCCTACCCAATCAGCAATCTCTACTTGACCAGTGTTAGCAGCCAAAACAGGTGTTCCTATCGCTGCACCCAAGTCTGTTCCAGAGTGGAAACGGCGATCGCCTGTGATAGGATGTACGCGCCAACCAAATAAAGATGTGATGGGGGCTGGGACAGAAAGTGGAAACATCATCCCCAACACACTAGAGGCAATCTTCGCACCGTAGCCACCATCAAAGGCAACTTGCGGCAAAGTTGATGCGAGTGGAATATTGTAAGCTACAGTACTAGGACGGGGTGCAAGGTTGTCAGCTGTCATTGGTGCTGGCAAAGTACCGCTTGTTGGGACTGGAATACTAGCAGCCGAGTTAACCGTTGTTGAGGGGGTTAAATCTTTAGGGATAAACCGATTGGGGTGATATTCGCTTTTTGTAATACCACCATAAGCAATTCGATTAAGGCGTCCTCCATCGTTACTTTGTGTACTAGCAATTCGATTAAGGCGTCCTCCATCGTTATTTTCTTGACGAACGGTATTTCGAGTTGGATGCCATCTAGTATTGTTTTCGTTTGTAGAAACACTACTATGAACTGGTAAAACATCTGCCAAATGAACGTTTTCGCTTCTTCTAATCCAACTGGGCACTTGGCTATGGGATTGCTGAGTGTCGTTATTAGCGAGTGGTTTAGCACAAAGACTGCTCGATTCACCTTGCCCTAATATCGTTCGACAACCACTAGAGCGTTCTGTGATCACAACTGAATTGGGTCCCACGTACTTTTGTGTCGTCGCACCATTGCTGTAATCGGTAGGGTCAATCAGAGCGTTGTTATAATCTTTAGGTTTATTGGTGGTTGCACTAACGGTGCTATTACTCTGTGTTGATTGATCTGCATGTTCTACTTTTTCTGGAGTTAACTGAGGCGTGGTAGGTGTAGCACTTTCTACCTTTGGTTTGTCAACTCTTGTGATTGTCAGATTATAATGCGGAGCGTCTAACTTTGCTCTCAATCTTCTCGCACGTGTCTCGGGAACCGAAGCTTCTAGCGGGCGTCTTGATCTAATAACAACCGTCGGTGGCGAATCTTCGTTCTTAGGTTGATGTCGTGCTGGCTGATGAGAAATTTCTCCACCACCCAATCTTTGTCTGAGTCTAGCTCGGCGTTGGGCAAATTCGTTCTGCGATCGCTCAGATTCTTGTGCAGGATGATCTTTTTTAAGTTTATTAACAACAGATGGCTGAGCATTTTCAACTGTCGGAACTATATTATCTATTGGGGCATCGGTTTGGGCAAATACGAAACCGCCGCTTAGCAGGCTAAAACTGCTCAGCCAACAAAGGCTCTGTACTGGCAGCGATCGCCGCCACACAGAGCGAATATTGAGATGAGCCATTCGGGCAGGAGATCCGTCGTGTTGAGTTTGGTTGTGCTGCGTCATTGGTTCTCTTGTGTGACTAGCCTAAACTGAATATCTCAGTACTTTTCCTACTAAGATTTAAATTTTAAGGGCAAACAGTAGAAGTTAATCAGAAGATTTACCGAAGTTGAAGTCTCCTGACACTTATGAGTAAATGTAACCCAAACTGATTGTACCGGGCTGGAGGTAAATTTCTGGTGAACTTACTGATAATGATTCTTGTGTCTCCATACAAATCCGCAAATCTCCAGTCGTTGTTACACCGACTACAGTGCCAGCAAAATTGTTCACATGAACGCGATCGCCAATATTTGTTAGCAACTCTAGATAGCGAGATAATATGATATTCACTCCTTCAAATAAGAGGCACTGTATACCGGATTCTATTCCCTGCAAAACTTTAGCAGTTAACATCTCTAAACTAGAAATTGGCTTTGGATGAACCCATGCTTGCCACGTTTCCAAATTGATACCAGTTTCAGGGACTGAGTTTGCCCAGTTAATGCCAACACCGATCACCGCTTGGGTAATGAGTCCGCCATGAACTTTGGTTTCTGTTAAAATGCCCCCTAACTTGCGTTTGGTGGTTGTTTCCGCCCCCTGATTCATTGAAGTTAAGACGAGATCGTTAGGCCATTTAATTTCCACAGGAATGCCGCAACTACGCAGTTGTTGGGCAATTCCCCATGCCGTCGCCAAAGTTATTTGGTAGCCGTTGCTAGCTGCCAATTTAGGGGAAATCGCCACTGATATATATAATCCTCCAATTGGCGAAATCCATTGACGACCCCATTGACCTTTCCCTGAAGTTTGTTGGGTAGCGATCACCGTACATCCCGCTTCTGCCCCTGAGTTAAGTAAGTCCCAGAGGATTTTATTAGTTGAGGAGACGGTTTCAAAATAATGCACTTGAAACGGTAAATAGGCTTTCTCACGCCCTTCAAGGAGGGCTGCTTCCAGTTTTTGCTGCTTCAATTCCACAATAGTTTACAAAGAGTCAAGCTAGTTCAAGTGAGGCATTAGCACTCAAACGCCAGTATGACTTGTAGAATGCACGATTTAAGGCGTTTTGCACAATTTACTGCAGAAGTGCTAAATGCTTACGCTACAAGTTAGGATATATGGGCTGATTTTAATTCTCTTTCAGGGTTTGGTTAAAGATGCACTCTTGGCAATGGCGTACTTGGGAAGGACTGCCTTACCTCACAATAAGTCTACTGGAACCTTGGACTCACGGCTTTTTTACTTCTCAGTTTTGGCCTCGTTCTTATGAAGATCTCACAGAGATACTGCATTCAGAAGCAGATGCTTATCGCTTAAAGCAGGTACATGGTAATACTGTCCTCACACCAGAAAATATTGCCAGTCAGTTAAAGAAAAGCGAGGAGTTTTTAGAAGGTGATGGATTGGTCAGCAACCAACCGTTGCAGGCACTTTGGGTAGCTTCTGCTGATTGTACACCTGTACTTATCGCGAATGAGAAAACCGGACAGGTTGCCGCAGTACATGCAGGGTGGCGTGGCACGGCAAAGAAGATTGTGCCACAAGCGATCGCCCAAATGCAATTACAAGGTAGCAACTTAGAAGATTTGCGCATTGCAATGGGACCCGCCATCTCAGGTGAGGTTTATCAAGTCTCAGAGCCAGTAGCAGCAGAAATTGGCAAAAGCATTATATCACATGATAATGAAAAATTTATTGTGGATGCGTTACACGAGCTACCAACTTCACCTCTACTTCCCGATTCAGAACCAGGACGAGTACGATTGGATGTGCGACGAGTAAATTCTCTACAATTGGAAATATTGGGTATCAGTACTGAACAGATTGCGATCGCACCTTATTGTACTTACAATTCAACAGAGCATTTCTTTTCTTATCGCCGGGAAAAACAGAAAAAAGTCCAATGGTCAGGGATTGTCAGCAAATAAATTCACCTTAAATCACGGGGATGTATTTCGGTTTTTAGAAGAGCAAAAAATGTAGCGGAATTTGCCGATTAGGAACGACAAAAACATTAAAGCTACCTACTGCGTATGGCTCCCTTATCGCTATTTGATTTTTGAACAAGACTCAATAAGATAAAGAGTCTTCTTTCCTATTGCCTGTTTACCTACACAATTAAAAAGTAAAAAGTAAAAAGAGAATCCCCATAATTAAAATTAGGGGATTTGAAGTGGACGCCTTTTTTTCTCGCAAAGCTCTGGGGACGCGAAATCTGCCGGAGAGAGTACTCTCAAGGCGCGAGTTTCGCGGAAGCTTCCGCCCCCAAGACTTTGCGCTTGGGTTCCCCAATATGGTTGGGCATTTATTTTTATGGAGCAGTCTTAGGGAATTGGTATTAGGCGAAATATCACCCCTCAAAGGAGTGGGATGAATTTATATCATGTCCATAAGACAATACGGTTCAGTTAACGCTCGCTAAATCTCACAAAACTAAAAAAACTTTTCCAGAGTAATCAATATCTATTTCAAGACGGATGAAAATAATCGTAGATTTCTTGTGCAAGACGCGCTCCAATTCCGGGAACTTCAGTCAATTGTGTGGCTGTGGCTTGCCGGATATAATCAACAGAGCGGAAATGCCCCAAAAGCTGCTTCTGTCTATGATTTCCCAAACCGGGAATTTCATCTAAACGCGATCGCTTTAACTTATCACTGCGCTGCTGTCGGTGAAAATTCACCGCAAATCGATGCGCTTCATCTCGCAATCGTCGTAACAGTTGAACTCCAGGTTGCTCTGCATCAGTTGTCAGGGGCTGTGACTCTCCTGGAAGAAAAATTTCCTCTCGCTGTTTGGCAAGACTAACAACGCGCAAATCTTCTAACAAATTCATTTCTTGCAAGACGGCGACAACAGATGATAGCTGACCTTTACCACCATCGATCATAATTAAGTCAGGCCAATCAGGATTATCTTCTCGCGACAATTGTGAATCTGTATACTTACGGAAGCGACGTTGGATAACTTCGGCGAGACTGGCAAAGTCATCTGAGTGCCCTGCGGTTACAGTCGGATTTTTAATTTTGTAGTGACGGTAGTGCTGCTTCGCTGGTAAACCGTCTATGAAGACAACTTGGGAAGCGACTGCATTCGATCCTTGGATATGAGAAATGTCGTAACCTTCGACACGGTGGGGTAAGTCAGCTAAGTCGAGAATATCGGCTAAATCTTGCATTGCTTGTTGATTGCGATCGTTCAACTTCTGCATTCTTTGCAGTTCATACTGAGCGTTTCGCTCTACCATCTCAATCAATTCTGCTTTAATTTGCCGTTGAGGAGTTAAAATTGTCACTTTTCTGCCTCTACGTTCTTGTAAAACATCAGCTAACAGATCTGCATCTGGTAACTCATGCTGTACTAAAATCTCTGTAGGAATTTCTACAGAGTCAGCAGTCTGATAATGCTCTTCTAAAACACGTTGTAATATAGCTCCTGCTTCTAGTTGGGAACTTAGCGAGGAGACTTCAGCAACAAATGCTAATCTTCCTACCAATTGCCCAGCGCGAATTTGGAACAATTGAATGTACGCGTGTTGTTCGTCAAGAGCCAACGCGATCGCATCCCGTGAAACTGTATCATCTGGTAGGGATACTTTTTGATCTGCATTCAACGATTTTAGCCCAGCAATTTGATCGCGAATCCGCGCTGCTGACTCAAAGTTGAGTGCTTGTGCTGCAAAATGCATTTGCTCAGTTAAAGTCTCAATAAGTTCGCTTTGCCTACCTTGGAACACCATCGCCACTTTCTGTACTGTTTTGCGGTATTCAGAGGGTGATACCAAGCTTTGACAGACACCTGGGCAACGTCCTAAATCGTAATTCAAGCAAGGGCGATCCTTAAACAGTGGTTGAGGACGTTGTTTTAAGGGAAAGATCCGCTTACACAAACGCAAAATCTCCCGCAGTAAGCGAGAATCAGTATAAGGACCGTAGAATTTATCTTTTTCTTTGCCTATTTGACGTTTACGAGTGATAAAAATGCGAGGATAATCTTCTGACCATGTGATGCAAACGTAAGGATATTTTTTATCATCCTTAAGCAGCACGTTAAAATATGGTTGGTGCTGCTTGATCAGGTTAGCTTCCAGCGCCAATGCTTCGGCTTCGGTGTCGGTGACAATGAATTCAATTTCTGTCACCTGTTTCACCATTGTGGCGATGCGTTCACTCAATCTTTGAGAGTCACGAAAATAGGAGCGGACACGCGATCGCAACTTCCGCGATTTTCCGATGTACATAATGCGATCGCTTCCGTCTCGCATAAAATAAACTCCTGGTTCCGGAGGAATTTCGCGCAGACGGTTTTCTAAACGTTCTGGATCTTTAACTAATGGCATTGTTTGAGCAGATGTCGTCACAAACAGAGTTTGGCAATTTGTTAACATGAGCGCCCGAAGTGCAGGAGGGCGATTAAGACTATTCGTGAATTGTGTAAGTATTCAGACTTAAGCCACTTTAACAAATAGTCTATGCTGACAGCCGAGCGCTAACGATTGAATGTTTACAGCAATTTGATAAACCAACTATATCTATTTTAAGTGAAATCACCGTTCTTTATTCAGTCATTTTGAAGATATGTACATTTAGCTACAGCAATACTCCTCCCCAATTTATTAGAGAGGTAAAAATGTAGATATTCTTCGTACCTTATCGCCGTGGGCTCAATTCTCTTCTTACTCCTTTTTAAAGAGATTACCCTTTCGGGAGGAGCGTAAAACCTGGTATAAAAAACCCGCTCCGAGCAGTATTGTAATAGCTGAAGGCTGAATGCTT
>JAQYWP010001295.1 GCA_029379285.1 Rhizonema sp. PD38 | reverse complement strand
ACCTATTACTATGTTTTGGTAAAAAAATCATACTAATAGGTAGTTGCATTCAAAGATGTAATTTACTTATGAGTGATATTAAAAGTTAAGAGTTGACATCATTCGTAAATTTGTTTTTTAATACAACTTGGTATAAAAAAGAATCATCCCCCAAAATATATTGAGAAGGTTTACTGATGTTGACATCTCTGGCGCAGCGTCTCAATCTAGAGCGAAATCGTCGTTTTGTGGGACGTACCCATGAACTCGAACTCTTTCAAAGGGCGATCGCATCGTCGGAATTACCCTTCTACGTGTTGCACGTCTTTGGTCCTGGTGGTGTGGGCAAAACAAGCCTGATCAGACAGTTTTCTCAAATATGTGAGATATATAAAATACAAAAGTATTTCGTAGAAGCACGTAATATAGAAGCGACATCGGAATCCTTTATCAATTCCCTGCGTCTAGTCATGGAGTTGCCAGATACTGAGTCTCCCCTACAAGTCTTAAGTTCGCGAAATCAGCGTACTGTTATTTTAATTGATACTTATGAGACTTTAGTATCGTTGGACGAATGGTTGCGGGAAGAGTTCCTACCTCAATTATCTGAAAATACCCTGATCGTTTTTGCCGGACGCAATCCCCTCTCTTCCCCTTGGCGCAGTGATGCAGGTTGGCAAGCCTTGATTCACATCTTGCCTTTACGCAATCTCACTCCAGAAGAAAGCCACGCTTACCTAACTAAACGAGATATTCCTGTAGCACAGCACTCCTCAATTCTCAATTTCACCCACGGACATCCCCTAGCATTGTCATTGGTTGCTGATGTGTTTGCTCAAGGACGAGAAATCTCTTTTCAATCAGAATCTGCGCTTGATGTCGTCAAAACACTTTTGGAAAGATTTCTGCAAGAAGTTCCTACACCAGCGCACCGCATGGCTTTAGAAGCTTGTGCAGTAGTGCGGTTGACTACAGAAGCATTATTAACACAAATGTTATTGCCTGAACTACTGAAAATGGAAGCACAGGTAACTCCTACCGTTGAGGAGGGAAATGGGGGCGATCTACCTGATGTTCACGAGCTATTTGAGTGGTTGCGGAGACTGTCATTTCTGGAATCAGGTCAATTAGGTTTATTTCCACATGATTTAGCAAGAGAAGTCATAATTTCTGACTTGCGTTGGCGCAATCCTGACTTTTACGCTGAATTACACAACCGAGCGCGTGCTTATTATGTTAAACGCTTGCAGCAAACTCAAGGTCAGGAAAAGCATCGCGTTCTCTTTGATTACATGTTTTTACATCGGGACAACCCTGCAATTCGACCGAGTTTTACCTGGGGTGAGCAAAGTAGTTTTTTGACTGACTCGCTACGAGAAACTGACAAAACGGCACTGTTGGAAATTGTGGCTCAGCACGAAGGTGAAGAATCAGCAAAAATAGCAGCGCACTGGCTAAATCGCCAACCACAGAACGTGCTGGTATTTCGATCCCCACAGCAACTTGCAGGGTTTGCAATCATGGTGGAATTACATCATGCAGTAATAGAGGATTTAAGTGTAGATCCAGGGGCGATCGCATCCTGGCAATATTTGCAAAATTATGCGCCATTACGCCCTCACGAAGGCGCAACTATTTTTCGGTTTTGGATGGCAAGAGATACCTATCAAGCGGTTTCCCCGATCCAAAGCCTGATTTTTATTAACTTCGTCCAATACTATCAAAAAACTCTCGATCTGGCATACACCTTTCTGCCTTGTGCCGAACCAGATGCCTGGGCGGCAATGTTTGCCTACGCCGACTTAAAGCGATTACCCCAAGTTGATTTTACAATAGGAGGACGGCATTATGGCGTTTACGGACACGACTGGCGGGTAGTCTCACCTACAGTATGGCAGCAACTTTTAGCACAAAGAGAAATTGATGCTACTGTAGAAACACCAATAGAATCTCAAATAAGTGAACCTTTATTGGTTCTCAGTCAACCAGAATTTACCGAGGCGGTGCGAGATGCATTGCGTCACTTTACTCGTTTCGACGCCTTACATCAGAATTCTTTGTTGCGATCGCGCTTAGTGGAGGAACAACTGACAACTAAAGCAAGTATTAGCGATCGTATCGCCGCTTTACAAACTTTAGTGAAACAAGCTGCGGAATCGTTACAGTCATCACCCCGTGATGAGAAACTATACCGTGCCATCTATCAGACTTATTTAAACCCCGCCCCTACCCAAGAGCAAGCAGCAGAGTTACTAGACTTACCCTTCAGCACCTACCGCCGCCATCTCAAAGCAGGGATGACAAGAATTACAGAGATTCTCTGGCTGGAGGAAACGAGCTAAGCTATTGTGTTTTTTAGCTATAGCACTCACGGCGACTGGCTTTCATACTCTGCCACGCCAGTCGCATCAACGGGAGCCAGTGCTGAAGACGGGTTTCCCGTCGCAGGCATCTGGCGTTGGGGAACCCCCTTCGGGTGACGCTCGTTCGCCTCTGGCGTCTCCCCTTGGGAGAAGACTCGCTAACGCTTCG